>JBIOUJ010000290.1:0-3936 GCA_044867025.1 Pyrinomonadaceae bacterium
CGCGTTCATCTGCGGCTAACCTTATCGGGCTTCTGAACGTATTCGTCGATCCCGCACTTCGGACACTTCAACCCGCAGAAGTCCTCTTCCTCAATCCACTTCGCCAACGCCGGTGGCTGATTGCGGAGCTTCCTTTCTGCGGCCTCGGCGCTGCAGTGTTTGCAGAGCCAGCCCCAACCCAGATTGAAGAAGTGAGTCGTCTGGTTCATCGCCGCATGTCTGGCGAATCCATCAGGCGCACGGGAACTGACGTCCTTCTCCCGTCTCGCCAAATCTGCACCTGAACAGTCTCGCCGATCTGATGTTTGTCGAGCACTCGGAATAGATCGTCTGAATTCCCAACCTTGTCGCTATCGATTCCCACGATGATGTCGCCCAGTTCGATGTCGCCCATCTCCGTCTGTTGCATCCCACGCAGGCCCGCGGCGGCTGCACCGGTCCCACGTCCGACCTGGATGATGAGTACGCCGTCCGACACCGGCAAATCTACCTGATTGCGAATGGTCGACACGTCGCGTGTGCTGATACCGAGCTTCGGACGACGCACTTTGCCGTTTTGCAGCAACTGTGGCACAACGCGTTTTGCAATGCTCACCGGCACTGCAAAACCAACGCCTGCCGAACTGCCCGACGGCGAAAGAATCTGTGAATTGATGCCGATCATACGACCACGCGAATCGAGCAGTGGCCCACCAGAGTTACCGGGATTGATGGACGCATCTGTCTGGATTGCACCTTCGATCAAGCGATTATTGCGCGCGCGGATCGGTCGTTGAAGACCGCTGATCACGCCGGTCGTCAAAGTTCGATCTAGACCAAACGGATTACCGATCGCGAGCACTTTCTGGCCTACGACGAGCTTGTCAGAGTCGCCCATCGGAATCACGGTCAATGGACCAGCCGGTTTCTCGATCAAACGGATGACGGCGAGATCGGTGTCAGGATCGCCGCCGACAACAGTCGCCGCGTAATCCTTCTTTCCACCGATGCTGACGGAAAGTTTTTGTGCGCCTTCGATAACG
The DNA here is from genome assembly GCA_044867025.1 of Pyrinomonadaceae bacterium. Classification (GTDB taxonomy): domain Bacteria; phylum Acidobacteriota; class Blastocatellia; order Pyrinomonadales; family Pyrinomonadaceae; genus PSRF01. The sequence goes on from JBIOUJ010000290.1 coordinate 1,023, forward strand.
TGGTAATTCGTCAGAATATTTCCCTGCTGGTCCAGGATCGAACCAGATCCGGAACCTTCCTGCGGCTCGACAAATCCGAAGAAGTCGCGAGCGTAAGAGGTTGAATGAATGAACACCACGCCGGGACTCAACGTGCGATAAACCTCGATGTTGTTCTGTTCGTCAGTCGAGGATGCGGGATCGGTGATTCCGGCGGGAGGCGTTTCGGTAAATGCGGCCTGCGACGGCTGAAAGCGGTTGTAGATACGATCCGCGATCAGAACCGCACCCGCTGCGAAAAACGCTGAAATAAGAGCTATCAATAGAATTTGGCGTGCGGAAAGTTTATACATAAATCTTCTTCCCTCTCTAAAATACGGATTGTGGCGTTTGGCCAAACATTTGATTTTTGGATGCTTTCGCAACCGGGCTCGTTGCGAGTTGATTGTAACAACGCAGAACAGCTAAGGCGAGTTTCGTTTTGAAGAGCAACAGACAGAAAGAACTAGCAAAACAATGAAAGGAAAGCGTTGGGCAGGCGTTCGACATAACCAAGAAAGATAATCGGACCATGCCAGCCGAGTGCGACGCACCCGGTCGCCGCGTGGACGAGCATGAGCAGCATGTAGATTCCAAGCACGACGGTCAGGCCGTGTTTGGCGAGTGGCAGATGAGCGCAACGATAAAGGACGTAAGCAGCGACACCACCGATGAGAAGTTTGGCGCCGAGAAACGTCAGCTCGCCGTGTTCCAACACGCGGGCCATCAAAGAGTTTCCTTCGCTGGCGACGTTTAGGCGAATCCAGACGATCGTCAGTTGCGCATCAAGCCAATTCAAAGCGAACAATAGACAACATTTGGAAAGCGCCCCCACGTTACGGCTCCTCGGCTAACGTTGTTAAACTCGACTCCTAATACGCCAGAACCCCCAAGGCTGAGATAGCTTCGGGGGTCCATGACGTCACGGGAGGAACGAGACTCGTTCTATGCCAAGTAAAAACGTTGAATCACCGACAGCTTCCCAAAAATCGGTGGATTTGCGCTTTCAGTTGTTATTCTTTGGAAGCGTCTTTTTAGTTCCACAAAGATGAAGTCGATCACACAAGCTCTAATCGAGGGAACGCAGGTTCTGAACAGTGCAGGAGTGCCTGAAGCGCGGCGCGAAGGCGCATCGCTGCTTTCGTTCGTACTCGGGAAGGATCGCACGTTTCTGATCAGTCACGCTGAAGACGTGGTTGACGAAGATTCTTTCCGGCGATTTCAAGAGTTTGTGGAACGTCGCGCGAGCGGGGAACCTCTCCAATATATTACGGGCGTTCAGGATTTTTTCGGACGCGAGTTTCGCGTGACCCCGGACGTGTTGATTCCGCGGCCTGAGACGGAGCTGTTGGTGGAAGCAGCGATTGAAGTGGTGGGTGGTCCTGAATCGTCGCCGTTGATTTGTGACGTTGGAACCGGATCGGGGTGCATTGCGCTGACGCTGCTTTGCGAGATTCGAAACGCGCGGGCGGTTGCGATTGATAAGTCGCCCCCCGCACTCGAGATCGCAAAGCTGAACGCGCGAAATCTCACGGTTGCCGAGCGAACTGGGTTTGCAGTGTCTGATTGTTTCGATTCGCTGGACGCAAATGAGTATCAGTTTGACCTGGTTGTTTCGAATCCACCGTATGTCTCGGCGGCTTTCATGGCGGGTTTGCAACGCGAGGTTCGCGACCACGAGCCGCCGATTGCGCTATCTCCCGGCCCGGACGGGCTTAGCATCATCCGGCGTTTGCTCGACGAAACGCCGCGTTTTCTTAAGGACCACGGACACCTGCTCATGGAGATCGGGTTTGACCAGGGCGAGGCGATCAGAAGTCTTGTGGACGATGCGATTTGGCGATTACTCGACATCCGGCCCGACCTGCAAGGCATCCCTCGAATAGTCGTTTTGCAGAAGAACTGAGCCACAGATCCGTGTCCGAAATTCCTGCCACAACGTTTCCATCTGTGGTGTTTAGGGTTCAGAGCCGCGATAAAGCGTAGAAACAGAAAACCCCAGACATTAAGGAGACCGAAGTTATGTACAGGTTTTTAGGGCGTAGTGTGTTGATTGCTGCATTGGTGACCTTCACGGGCGTTGCCGCATTAGCCCAGGAAAAGTCGCTGAGGTGTCGTGACAACGATAATTGGTATGGCGACAGGCTGGTCGGCAACTGCGAAATCAGAGAACAGACACTTGCAATGAGTGGCGGCGCAATATCAGTCGACGGCAGGCAAAACGGAGGCGTTTCGGTAAAAGGGTGGGACCAGAACCAGGTACTCGTTCGCGCGCGTGTGCAGACCGGTGCGACGACCGCGGAAGAAGCTGCCGCACTGTCCAAGCAGATAAACATCGAAACCAGTGGTGCAAAGATATTCGCGAGTGGTCCGGAAACGCGGAAAAACTATCATTGGGACGTTAGCTACGAGGTATTCGTTCCACGACGCGCGGACCTTTCCGTCGAAACACACAACGGCGGGATTTCGATCGCCGAGGTGAACGGCAAGATCGACTTTAGCGCAGTGAACGGGGGCGTGGTGCTGAAGAGAATAGGCGGCGCCGTTCGTGGATCGACTACGAATGGCGGGTTGGTGGTTGAGCTGAGCGGCGACCGCTGGGATGGTGAGACTCTCGACGTCAGCACGACAAATGGTGGCGTTGTGATGTCGGTCCCGGAGAACTATTCGGCGCATCTCGAAACAGGAACGGTGAATGGAAGCGTCAGTGTAGATTTTCCGGTCACGGTTCAAGGTCGAATTTCCAAACAGATCGCGCTTAATCTCGGCTCAGGCGGAGCGACGGTTAAAGCGATGACGACGAATGGCGGCGTCAGGCTCAAACGGACAACCGCCAACGAATAGGTGTGCGGAGAAATTAGCCACAGATGACGCGGATAAAGACGGATTGATGTTT
>JBIOUJ010000291.1:0-19207 GCA_044867025.1 Pyrinomonadaceae bacterium
ACGTTGAGCGAGGTCGGCCAGTGTGACGGGCTTCCCATGAGCCTGGGCGGGTGCGCCGAGGCTTTAGCATGATCGTTCGTGGAGCTTTCTATTAGAGCTTCGAGCTCTTCGGTGGTGACTGGCCGGAGGAACGCTTCACGTATGTTCCAAAACACGCACATAGCCAAAACAAACACATCTAACGCGATGAGTAGCGCCCAGTAACTTGAATTCCACGACTCCACCAACGACCAGATGAGAGGTAAAAGCAGTAGACCTGCAATGACGTACGTGCGTCCACGCATCTCGAGGCTTGCGAGTTTGGAATGTTTGCTAAGCGCACTCATCGCTTGCGCGAGACTCGCCCGCGCCGACACGACTCGCGTCCGCAAAGTCTCCATTGCCGGTTCGTCGAGTCGCACTAAGCTTTCGGCGTCGCAGTAAATACAACGCACAACGACATCATCCGGCCGAACTGAAAGTGGCGCACCACACTGACGACAATTCGGCGGCTCGCCTGGAGCCGAAGGTGCGGATGCTGCGAAGGCTGCACCAACGTTTGTCGCACCACTGACAAGAACATTTTTCATCGCGACGTTTGCAGCGAGTAGTTGCGCCGGAATAAGTATTAGCCAAACGTATACCAATAGCCCTGGCAGTGCGTTGCCACCTACCACTCTCAACAAGGTCGCAATGAGAAGAATCGTGAGACTTCCGGTCAACAGTACAAACGGGGCAATCGCGGCACAGATCAATCGCCAACGTGGGACCTTGATCTGCGCCAGCCGCATCCACTGCTCAGCGGCCTCACGTGTTGCCGAATCCAAATCGCGCGCGAGACGAAGTTCCTCACGATAGCTCCGGGGCATCACATTGGTGGCCCCACAAAAGTGGCAGACGAGCGATGGAGCATCAACCACGACAAGCGGCGCATTACAATCTACGCACTGGAGCGGCGCTATCCCTGGTCTGGTCATTGAGCTGTGCACACCTGCTGGGTGCAGGTGAACGTTTGTTTGGTCTTGACCGACACCGGCTGGGTGCCGAGTAAGGCAGGCTCGAAACGCACGTTTTTGATCGCTTCAATGGCTCGTTCAGTCAACCCAAAAGGCAATACTTCGTCGGTCCTGATATCTGACACACGGCCGTTGCTGCATATGACAAATTGCAAAACAATTTTTCCCTCGACTTTGTTTTGAACTGCCTCAGCGGTGTACGGCACCTGCACCTGTTCCTTCATCGATGCCATCTGCGTGACATCAGATCGTCTGTAGGTTGGGCTGGGACAGTCTTCGTCGGCATTGTTCGAACGGGACTCCTTTTCAGTCGCGTCGCCTGAATCGCGTGGAGACGTTTCCGGTGACAGTGTTTCCGCCGGAGGCGACGTTGCCGGAGTTGGCGCTGGTACAGCGGCCACGTTTGCCGGATGTTCGGTCGCGAGGATTTCTTGCCACAAGAGAGCGTGCAAATCCCAGTTCAAGGGTTTTACCTTCGCGGCCACTTCTAGTACGTCAGATTTTCGTCCGAGCCTGAGATACGCGAATCCGAGATTGTATAAAGCACCGGCGTAGTCGGGAATGAGACGCAGCGCTTCGCGATAAGCTGTCACCGCCTCCTGCCAGCGATTGAGACCTGCGTACGCAAGTCCCAGGTTGTTGTAAGCATCCGGCCAGTCAGGCTTGAGCTCGAGCGCCTTTCTATTCGAGGCTATTGCCTCTTCGTACCTCTTCTCCTTGAGCTGGGCCAATCCAAGATCATATTGAGCTGCGGGTGAGTTGGGCTGCAAACTGACTGCCTGCTTAAGTATTGACAACGCTTCAGGATAAACCTTCTCTGTAATCAACTGAGCGCCCAGGTTGACGTGAGCTTCAACACTATTGGGATTGGCCTGAACAACTTCGCGCAGTGTGATGCCGGGTGTCTTCTCATTTCTTCCGGTATGTTTTTCGTTGTATCGAGCTTCCAAAGCAGCGAGATTGGCGGCGCCACCTGCATGTTTCGGATCGACGGCTGTCAGTTTTTTGAAATATTCTAACGCCGGGTCTAATTGATTCAGCTTAAAACTGATGTAACCCGCCTGAAACAGTGCCTCGACGTCATTCGGCTGTCGTTGCAAAAGCAATTGGTAATGGGCCAGGGCTTTGTCGAACATCCCACGAAGCCTGTAGATCTCCGCCAAATAACGGAATGTCTCCGCATGACTCACCGAAACGTCAACGCTTCTGGCTTTTCCGTAGCCCTCAAAAGCTTCATCCAACTTGCCGGCATTGAATAGCATGGTGGCCCAGTAGAAATATCCGTTAGGATCCAGACCTCTGAGATCCGCACCTTGCTTAAAAGCTTGTGCGGCATTCAACCACTGCTGATCGTTCGCGTAGGCTTCTCCGAGATAGTAAAAGTCTTCCTTGATGTAGCGCTTCAAGGCCGTTAGGCGATTGAGGTAAGCGATAGCCTCCGCACCTCGACCTGACTTGGTTAACGCCACGCCGAAACTGCTGATGGTATCCGGGTCTTCAGGCTTCAACTTGAGTGCGTTAGCGAGTGGTCCAACCGCTTCCGCATACCTTCCGTTCTCGAGATGAATCCGACCCACATAATATTGTACGTCCCAAACATCAGGCTTCTGCGCGATTGCATCCAGGTAGAGTTTGAGTGCTTCGTCATCACGCCGGAGCTCGTAGTAGCACCGTGCCAGGCCACTCAACATTTCGATTGAGTTCGGATCCTGCTTCCTCGCGTATTCCAAATACACGAGGGCCGCTTGCGCATCTGAGTCCTCAATCAGCCCATTTCCAATTCGCACGGCTTGAGCGGCAGACATTGCAAACGGCAATTGAAGATCAGGTGTGTCGTTCTTTGCAGGGGCTTGCCGCGGAGATACAACCGGAACGTTCAAAGGTCGCGGCGCCATCTTTTCCTGAGGGGGAACTGCAATCAGATAGATCGGGTGAGCTTCGGTTGGGTGGTGGTTAGTAATGACCGCAATGGTTTCCTCAGCGTGGTTTCTCGTTTCGGCAAATGACAGAACAAGCAGCACTATCATGAGATAGGCCAGCCAGCGGGAGTTAGAGAAGCTGCGTTTGAACTTTTGTTTTGCGTGCTGCATGCACTCACGGAGCTACTTTTGATCACGAGCTAGCCGGAAGCCGATCGTGGGAAACTTTGAGTCTTCGTCACCGAACCAGGAGCGATCGGTAGCGTTGTGAAATTCACTCTTCATCTTCTCGAAGAACGAACCGCCCCTTTGCACACGAGCATTCTTGAACTCGGGCTGGCGGCCTCCGTTGTAAAAACGTGGTTTCGACGACGTCCATTCCCAAACGTTGCCAATCATGTCCTGTACTCCTGTCAGAGTTGCGCCTTGAGGAAAGGAGCCCACGTCTGCCGGACTCTTTTTCTGATTGATATTGGCGCGTCCCTCTTCCCACGAGTTTCCCCACGGGAACAAAGAATTCCTGGAGCCATTACGAGCTGCAAATTCCCATTCTTCTTCCGTAGGTAACCGGTAGACGACTCCATCGTGCTTCGAAAGCCACGATGCAAAGGCCTCCACATCTTTCGGTGAAACATTGGTCACGGGCCAACGCTCACGGCGTGCTGGCGGATTGTTGCCCTTCCACGGCACCCAATAGCTTTCCTCCTTCACTTTTGGATCGATTGCCGGCGCCGGTGTGCCGGTATCCTTAATGAACTCCGCATATTCCGCGTTAGTCACTTCGTACTTATCTATATAAAAGGACGGCACCGTAACCTCATGCTCTCCTTTTTGTTCGTCCCCAGCGTTATTCGAGCCCATTGTGAAAGTGCCGCCTTCGATAAAAATCATCTCGCGCTTCGTGTTAGCTGCACTCGTAACTTGCGCCTGCAAAACAGGAGGCTCAGCTCCTTTCCGGGAATAGAGAAACGCGGCAAGGACGATCAGACCAAGAACCACGACTCCCGCGACTACCGGTGCGGCAAATCGCTTTTTCAAGAAGTTTCCAACAAGGCTCTGGTGACTAATCACTACACGACCAGGTAGCCGTTGATTAGTTGGCGGAGGAAGAGGAAGTTTGCTCGTAGGCGCGCTGTTTCCCTTTCCATTAGCTGCGCTCTCTTCTGCCCTGCGAACTGCTGGTTCACTTACTTTGGGCAACGGCTCGGGCTCTTTAGCCGATGGCAGAGGCAAAGGTCGCGGTAACTTTGCCGTGTCGTTCTCGCTTTGCGGAACTTCATTACGGAAGGTGTTCACATCCTGGGCAAAGACCGGCACGACAGCTTCTACATTTACACTAGCGCCTGAAGCATCTGATTCATCGGTTGCTATTGGATTTGTTTTACGACGCCGCGTGCCGGTTGTGGCTTTGGCAGTGCTGCGTCTCTTTGCCTTGGCTTTCACAGGCGCTGGATGGAGAACCGCCTGTTCGAACTCCGCGATAAATTCCTCCACGGACTGCGTACGCGCCGCCGGCTCCTTCTCCAGAGCGCGATGGACCACCTTCTCGACATCCGGCGATATACCTGAATCGGGAGTTGCCAGCGGCGGAGGTGGGGCCATCAAATGCTTTTTCATGATGGAGGGAATGTTGGAACCTTTGTAGGGTACATCTCCCGTCAGCATCTCATGAAGGATTATCCCAAGGCTGTAAACGTCACATCTTCGATCAGTCTCTTCCCCTGACCATTGCTCCGGCGCCATGTAAGCCGGCGAACCAACGATTCCAACTGTTTTGGCGGCAACGAAAGAACCAAACAGGTCACTCGACTTGATCTTCGCGAGACCAAAATCGAGGATGCGAATCTGCTCGCGCACCGATCCACCGGATTCAATCATGATGTTGAGTGGTTTGAGGTCACGATGAACGATGCCATGTTTGTGGGCAGCGGCCAGTGCCGAAGTTATCACTTGCATGTATTCAAGTGCTTCCTCGGGAGTGAACCGTGTCTTGTTGATTATCACGGTTTCAAGCGACACACCCTCAACAAATTCCATTACGATGTAAGGGATTTTTTCCTGCAGCAATCCGTAATCGAGGACTGCGATTATGTTGGGGTGACCGATTGCGGCTGCGGCCATCGCTTCCTGATGGAACCGCTTCACGAACGATGCGTCGTTACCGATGAGATCGAGTTTGATTGTCTTGATGGCGCGAGTGGTTTTCAGGAATTTGTGGTGCGCCTTGTAGACAATTCCCATCCCGCCTTCACCGAGCCGGCGTTCAAGAACATACTTACCATCCAGCGCAACGCTGCCGGGCAACGAATGAAACGTCGAGCACCTGTCAGTCGGACACTGAGTAACGGCGTCGTCAAAACAACTAAAACAGGCGGGGCATTCTCTCATGTCGGGTAAAAGCCGTTTGGTGGCCCAATCCCTATGGACCGAAATAGTTTGCTCGCCCGGAATGCGGCAATGGTGCGTTTGCCTTCGAGTGTGGCGAGCCCAGCAAGATTAAGAACAGATGGGCCGGGATTCTAACAACTTTGGTGCAGGCGAGCAATGCTGAAACACCATGGTTGGTGTCTGAATTTGAAAATCTTCTCTGCGGTTCTCTGCGTATCTCTGCGTTCTCGGCGTTTAAGCTGCCTTTAACGCAGAGAACGCAGAGATACGCAGAGGACGCAGAGAAAACTCTTTCAATTTAGGTCACCACAACACCATGGTTGGCCGATCTTGTTACAGCCTACTGTTTCGGTTTATTCTGCGTGCCACGATGCTTCTCCGGTTCAAGGTTGGGACTTCACGGACACTGCTTTTGGCGGCGGCATTTTTGGTTTGCGGGCTGGCATACACACCGTCGGCCCTGGCCCAACGACTTCCCAAAGCAACCGGCAGAGAACCCGAGAACAAACCGGCTCCATCTCGCCGGGAGGGTCGTCACAAACGTCAAACAACAGCGGCTAGCTCAAAGAGTCCTGCCTCAGTCGAATCTAACAATTTCCTCGATCTCGGTGACGGGTTTCGCGAGCAGAAAAAATGGAAAGCCGCCGAGGCGGCTTATAAAGAAGCTGTCACAGTCTGGCCCGCCAACGTCGATGCGCTCTCGGAACTCGGCTTTCTTTACCTCGAGAGGGGCAGAATGGACGAAGCGCAGCAGACTTATAACCAACTACGCTCACTCAACGCGTCGTACGCTTCCACCCTGCTTGCAGAAATAAACAGACGCAAAGCCGCTCTGGCCCATTAGTCACCTGTATTTCTCGCGCGCCTGCTGGGCTTCTTCAATACTGCGAAACTTAAACACACCCCGAGGGTACTGCTTAGGTGCTATGGCCCACCAATGGGCACAGTGCCGGAGAAAGCGCTCGAAGTGGGGTTCTCGTGACTCCGGCAGAGGAGCCTTGTTCATTTCTTCGATCGAGCGGAACTTCTGTACAGCCATCTCAATTCTACTCTTTCAAGCTAAACCGCTCACGCAGTGCGGCTGCATCCACTTGGTCCTGCGCACGAACAGTTCCCTTCTTCAAGCGGTACAGCGCCGCTGGTGTTGCGACAGACACTTGCGTACCTTCTACTTCTTTGACTTCGGCCTCAATCGTTTCAAACGTAGCTATCTCACCAAGCCGTGTTAGCACATCGAAATATAGATCGCCTGTGGGTGGAACGTAACGCAGGGCTGGGTATTCGCCGAGCAGATCCGTTGAAGAGATCTCGTTGATGTTTGGATCGCCTTCATATGCTGTACGTAATGCAACTCGCAGCTTCTCGATATTTTAAGGCCATGAAATCCTATCGCGGCTGCGCCGATGGGCACATACCCCAGGCCGGCCGACTCGAATGCTCGAAGCACCCGCACAACTCTCCTACACCGCGTGGGACTCATTCCATGAGGAATGAATCCACTTCTCATTCTCCCCAAGCTTTAGCTTGGGGTTTTTCATCCGTCTAAGTCTTGAAAACCATTTAAATGGTTTTCAGGGGATTCCTGATCGCTGTTCCCCCAAGCTAAAGCTTGGGGAGAATGAGATCAACCTCGCTTTATGACTTCGTCTCGGTCCATGCAGCTAGCATAACGTGCAACGGAGCGTGCGTCAGGTCGAAGTGCGAGGCGGCGTCCGATCTCGCAGTGGACCGAGAGTTCCTGTTAGAGTTAAGCGGTCCTGGTGCTTTTCAGCTCTATCTGTCTTCGGTGTTGATCTGATGTATCGAAGTTTAGACCCAGAAAAAATTGTCGACACCATCGGGACGCTCTGTCGAAGGATCGACGAGAGATTTCCTGACTCCGGCCTTCGCAACGTCTGTGGCGAATTGTTGACGATCGCCAGAGAATCGCAAGAGCGCTCCGCGTGGATCGCTAAGCCTCAGCGGTTGCTCCGAATTACGACCTGGATCCTGCTTATTATTATGGCTAGCGGGCTGGTCGTTATCCTGACGCATACCGCCTGGCCACGCAGCGGATTTGACCTGGTGGGGCTTGTGCAGGGGTTGGAGGCTGCACTCAACATCACGATCCTGCTCGGTGCTGCGGCCCTGTTCCTGGCCACGGTCGAGGTGCGAATCAAACGCAAGCGGGCACTGAAAGCAATTCACGAACTGAGGGCGTTGGCCCACGTCATCGACATGCATCAGTTAACCAAGGACCCCGAACGACTGCGGCTGCACGCGCAGGAGACGGCCTCATCGCCGAAGCGAACTCTACGTGGCCCGGAACTAATCAGGTACCTGGACTACTGCAGCGAAATGCTTTCCCTCATCGGCAAGCTCGCCGCGTTATACGTGCAGAAGTTCCACGACCCCGTTGCTCTCGTCGCGGTCAATGAGGTGGAGGAATTGACTACCGGGCTGTCACGGAAGATCTGGCAGAAGATTATGATCCTCAACGCCTTTGCGGCAGAAGAACTCGTCTGACGCGAGCTTCCACCCACCCACATGGGTAGCAGTTTGCTTTTCTTCAAGTCAGTGATGACACAAACCACGAACGATTTACGCCTTAATAAACGTGAATTAAGGCGAGCCGGCGCCCGGCCGCATAAATCAGGAGGACGTCATCATGACAAATGAACAGATCAAACTCGTTCAGGATAGCTTCAGGCAGGTCGCCCCAATCGCTGAGGCCGCGGCCCAACTCTTCTACGCCCGACTCTTCGAACTCGATCCCGATCTGGAATTGCTGTTCAAAGGAAACCTTACCGAGCAGGGCCGTAAACTAATGCAAATGCTCGGACTCGCGGTTAACAGTCTTGACCGGATGGACCAACTTCTGCCAGTGGTGCGATCGCTTGGCACACGACACGTCAGCTACGGGGTTCGAGACAAAGATTACGGCACGGTTGGACAGGCGCTTTTGTGGACACTGCAGAAAGGCTTGGGCGACGCGTTCACACCCGACGTGGAAGCAGCGTGGAGTAACGTGTACGCGACGCTCGCATCCGCAATGCAAAGTGGAACGGAAACACCGGATGAAGCCGTTGCTACGCTCGTTGAGACGACATGAACTCTCCTTGCATGGATGAGTATCAGCGAAGATACTAGCGGGCATGCGAAACACAACGCTTGTTCTTGCCATCATCACGGTTTCGTTTATCGCTGCTGCCTGCGCGAATGCACAGGTTGCTACCAGCGATATTCAACAACCCAACGCACAGGCGACGCCGTCGAACAAATTCACGGCGGCTGACGTTGCAAAGCTCAAATGGATCGAAGGCACCTGGCGAGGTATGGACGGCGACAAACCGTTCTACGAGCGTTACAAACTCGAGGAAACGGCGCTGGTCGTTGAAGGGTTGAACGCCGATGGATCCATAAAAGGCGAGCCGGACCGATTCGAGCTCAAGAACGGTGAATTTGGACAAGGCGAGGGAGACAAGCGCTCGGCAGCAAGCGAAATCACAGCCGACTATATTCAGTTTGTCCCCGCGGTTCCGGGTAAGATGAACCGTTTTCGGTTTGAGCGGCAACCCAACGGCACGTGGCGCGCAGTTCTCGAATGGCCCGCAACTTCCGACAAGCCCGCCCGGCAGAAGATCTATATTATGGAGCCCTGGAAGCCGTAGGGACTCAAGCGCCACTCTCGCATTCGAGTCTGACTTCTTAGATGAAACCATCTCAAAAATCCTGCCGTACTATTCTCGACTAAGCTGATCTCCACAAGCTCGTCCGCAATTTTGAATTCTCTTATACATTTCTGAATTCATAATCGCGTTTCGGAATTCACAAACAATTTATTGAAGAGATTACGAGGACAATCACGATGATCCGAACACTAGTTCTGTTGCTATTAACGGTTTCCTCTACGATGGCCCAGGCGACCTTTCATGGTGATGCAGCTCGCACAGGAGTTTACCCGACAGCCGGACCGCAGCAGCTAAATGGAACGAAGTGGACGTTCAAAACTGATGGACCAATCATTGGCTCTCCCGCAATTGCAAACGGTGTGGTCTACATCGGCAGTACTGACGGAAATCTGTACGCAGTAGACCAGGAAACCGGAAAGCAGAAGTGGAAGTTCAAAACATTCGCCTCGCGACAGGTTACTTCATCACCGACGATCGCCAATGGTCTGGTCTATTTCGGCGCCTTCGATGGAATTCTTTACGCCGTCGATGCCGAAACGGGCACGATGAAATGGACCTTCGTATCCGAGTACGAGCGACGCTTCGAAGGCAAACGGCTGCATGGCTATCCGTCCGGCTTCCAAACCATTCCCGATTCATGGGACATCTACACATCTTCGCCGGCAGTCTTCAACGGACGAGTTTATATCGGCAGCGGCGACGGAAATGTTTACTGTGTTGATGCTGTCACCGGAATTCTGCAATGGAAGTTTGCGACGGGCGACATCGTTCATGCATCACCGGCGGTTGCAAACAATACAATCTACATTGGTAGCTGGGACAGCTATCTTTACGCGCTCGACGCGGAGACAGGCCAGGAAAAATGGCGCTTCAAAACCGGTGAAGATACGTACATCCGTAATCAACAGGGCTTTCAATCTTCACCGGGGATCGCCGACGGGACGATTTATGTTGGTTGTCGAGATGGACATCTCTATGCAGTCGATGCCGCGACGGGTCGTAAACGTTGGGATTATCCGACGAATAAAGGGTGGGTCAATAGTACGCCTGCGATCCGTGGTGGCGTGGTCTACGCCGGAACGTCGGATGGCTACCGGTTCTTCGCGCTTGACGCGAAAACGGGGCGGTTGAAATTCACGCTGGATGCGAAAGGGGCCGTGTTTTCATCGCCTGCGGTTGCCGGCGACATGGTTTACGCCGGTGTATCGAATGGACGCTTGTTAGCGGTTGATGCCAGGTCAGGCAAGCTGTTGTGGGACTTTCAGACTGAAGGATTGAAGCGGGACCCGATGAAGATGCTGAAGCCGGATGGCGGTTTGAATAACGAGGCGATCTATGCGCGTTATTTTGGTGATTACCAGGACATGGTGCTTGCGTTTTATCGAGTGTTCTCCGTGGGTGCAATCTGGTCTTCACCAGTTGTTGATAAAGGGGTGGTCTATTTTGGCAGTACCGATGGGTTGTTGTATGCCATTCACTGAATGCTGCTCAACCTTCGCAAACAGATCTTTCGCCCTCGGATAGTACTCCTCTGCTCACTTGCAGGAGCAGGTCTTGTCGGACTGTGGCTTTTATGTCAACCGTAGAATCTCGGCGATACTGGTGCTGGTCCAGACGTTGTAGTTGAAATACTTCCCCTGGCATGACTTCGTGACCCCAACCGTCGGGATTATCTTAGGATGCACTTTGGCCCTTCTCGTGTTTCTGGTTCCGAAATTGAAATGAGGAGAATGAGATACACCACAAAACGGCTTCCCGCGGTGTTTACCAATCTGGACACGCCCAATCTGCCCTTCCAGTTTTAGGAGGACGCTTTGAAACGACTTATCTCCGCTCTTGTCATCACCATCTGCTTGATCGTCCACGTCGCCTTCGCACAAAAATCGCGACCGCGAGCGACGCTGAACAACGCCGCTGTATCTCGACTCGAGCAAACAATCCCGCACCTGATGACAGAGGCGGACATTCCCGGTCTCTCGATCGCGGTGATCCGAGACTCAAAGGTGATGTGGACACGCGGCTTTGGAGTCAGCAACGCTGAAACCAAAGCACGAGTGAACGATAACACCGTCTTCGAGGCAGCCTCCTTGACGAAACCCGTATTCGCTTATGCCGTATTAAAACTCGTCGACAACGGCAAGCTCGATCTCGACACACCGCTAGTCAAATACCTCCCCGGCAGGTACGACGTCGGCGACGATCCGCGGCTGGATCAGATCACGGCGCGTCACGTGCTCAGCCACACAACAGGTTTTCCCAACTGGCGTCCGCGCGGCGATAAGACCCTGAAGATGTACTTTTCGCCTGGGCTACGCTTCAGCTATTCCGGCGAAGGCTTCGTGTATTTATCCAAAGTCGTCGAACAGATTACAGGCGAGAGTCAACAGGCATTCATAAAAAGGACTGTGTTCGATCCTTTGGATATGAAGAGCAGCGAGCTCGTCTGGCGAAATGAGTACGAGTCGCTAAAGACTTTCACACATGATTGGGTAGGTGGAGTGTCGGGAAGAGGCAAACCCGACAAGCCAAACGCGGCAGCGAGCTTACACACTACAGCGAATGATTACGCGAGGTTTGTCATTGCGATGCTGAAGGGAACGGGCTTAAAGCCAGCGACGTCCCGCCTGATGCTAACACCTCAAGCAAGCGTCACTCTTGCAGGGGCCTTTAATCTGAACGCACCGGACGCCAAACTCTCGCCCACCGTTTCATGGGGCCTTGGTTGGGGATTGGAACAGACACAAGATGGAACAGCTTTCTGGCACTGGGGCGACAATGGGGACACGAAGGCTTTTGTGCTCGCGGTTCCAAAGCAGAAGACGGGTCTGGTGATGTTTGCCAACAGCGCAAATGGACTCTCAATAATTAGTGAGATTGTTGAGAGTGTCATGGGCAACGATCATCCTTCGCTTGCATGGTTGAATCTGGAGCGCTACAACTCTCAACCACGGCTGATGTTGAAGGCGATCCTCAAATCCGACGCCGAGACAGTTCTGACCGACTATCGCGGGCACCAAGCTCAAGCTGAAAACAAACTTTCACTCACCGAGAACGAAATGAACCGTCTGGGCTATCAACTTCTGCGTCTGAAACGAATCAAGGACGCGATTGCGGTCTTCACGCAAAACACAGTCGACTTCCCGCAAGCTTTCAACACCTGGGACAGCCTTGCGGAAGGTTACATGATAGATGGCGATAAGGAGTCGGCAATCAAGTATTACAAGAAGTCTCTCGAGCTTAATCCCGACAATACAAACGCGGCGCAAAAATTAAAAGAACTCGGCGCCGGGAATTAAGTGTAACCAGGAAGAAAAGAAGTACGAGATTGCCAGGAAGTGGCGCCAAGAAGAACCATCACATCGACTATTCCATAGTGAAAGAGACGAATCCCGTCTCGAATGTGGGCGCAGAATTACCCATCCATCCGGCACGTTACGAGTAGGCGAGGAGCAGCAGAGATGCACACATATTGGCAGGACCTGCGTTATGGTGCGCGTATGTTGTTGAAGAACCCTGCGGTCACGGCAGTTGCCGTAGTAACGCTGGCATTGGGTATCGGTGCGAACACGGCCACCTTCAGCATCGTGAATGCAATCATGCTGCGCCCGCTGCCCTATCAGAATCCTGATCGCCTGGTATCGTTATGGACCAATGTTCCAGAGCATGGCCGCTCGCCTACTACTCCTGGAAGCTTCCTGGACTGGAAAAAGCAAAATACGGTCTTTGAGAATTTGGCTGCCTTCACCTCTTCGACAGCGACGGTAACCGGCGATGGTGGGCCGGCTGAGATAATGGGAGCCAATACAAGCGCCGGATATTTCGCAGTGGTCGGCGTAGAGCCGATGATCGGGCGCTCGTTTCTTCCCGAAGAGTACGAGCAAGGAAAAAACCAGGTGGTGATCCTGGGAAATGCTTTTTGGCGGAGTCACTATGGCGGCGACCGCACGATCATCAACAAGACGATTACGTTGGATGGTCGCAGTTATACAGTAGCGGGCGTCATGCCTCCCGGAATCTACCCGTTGTGGCCCACCACTGACGGTCGCTTCTCTTTCGAAGAGAATCAACAGCAATTCTGGTTACCGATGGCCTATAACCCTCGCTGGGCAGGTAATCGGACTGCGGATGTCCTCGGAGTAGTGGGCCGTCTCAAGGCAGGCATCACGCTCGCTCAAGCGCAGGCTGAGATGAACACGATCGGTGCGCGACTGGAGCAGGAGTATGCCGAAAACAAAGGCAAGGGAGTCATTGTTAATCCCTTCATGAACGAAGTCGTTGGAGACGTCGGACCGGCATTGCTTACGCTGCTTGGCGCAGTCGGGCTCGTGCTTTTGATCGCCTGCGCAAACATCGCCGGCCTTCTGCTGGCGCAGCACGCGGCACGCAGCAAAGAGATCGCGATACGCGCAGCGTTGGGCGCAGGACGAGCGCGGCTTGTGCGCCAGTTCTTCATTGAGGCGTTGCTGTTGTCAGTGCTCGGGACGACCGCGGGAATTGCGTTGGCAAAGTTCGGCACAGGCGCGTTGATGAAGATCATACCGACGAAGATCCCGCGCCTGGATCAGGTGCAAATCGATTGGCAGGTACTCGCCTTTACTTTTTTGCTGTTGCTCGTCACCTGTTTGCTTTTTGGCGTGGGCCCGGCGTGGCAGGCCGCGAGATCCGATCTGCAGCCGACACTCGAACACGGCGTTCGCACCTCTGGTCCAAGCACAGGCAGACGCTTCCGCCAATTGCTAGTAGTCTTGCAGGTTAGCATTGCAGTGATGTTGGTGATTGGCGCAGGGTTACTGATCAAAAGCTTCTGGCGTTTACGACAAGTCGATCCCGGCTTTACATCAACCAATGTATTGTCAGCGCACGTGACCCTGGCGCCGCGGTATCATAAGGCGCCGAAAACGAACGACTTCTATAATCAATTGATCGAACACATCTCCGTGTTACCGGACGTCGACGCGGTGGCTATTGCTTACAACCATCCACTCGAGGCCAACATGGTGGATGATTTCAAGATCGAAGGAAGAACCGGATCGGAAACAGAACGGTCGGCTTCAGCGAATTTCCAACCGGTAAGCTGGAATTACTTTCGCACGATCGGAATGACAATCATTAGTGGCCGTCCGTTCACGCAGCAAGACGATCAAGATCGTCCCGGGGTCGCAATCCTCAACGAAGCGTTCGCGCACCAGTACTTCCCGCACGGAAAGGCGCTTGGGCAACGGATCCAACCTGTCTTGCCGGCACAAATCTGGAACAACGAGCGGCTAACATCTTTTGAGGTCGTCGGCATCGTTCGCAACGTGAAATCCGGCGGCTTGAACGTTGAATCCAAGCCAACCTATTACCTGCCCGCAACACAAGCACCTTTCCAGGCCATGACGATCCTGGTACGCACCCGAAATGATCCAACCATGCTCGTTTCTGCGCTTCGCAATGCGGTACAGACTATTGATCCTAGTCAGCCGGTTACAAACATCAGCACTCTGGATCAAAGAGTATCGGACAGTATTGCGCAACCGCGGCTAAACATGCTGTTGATGGGTTTGTTCGGAGGCTTGGCGCTGATCCTTGCCGCGGTTGGAATTTATGGATTGCTGTCGTACGCAGTGACAGAGCGGACCAGGGAGATCGGAACGCGCATGGCGCTCGGCGCGCAGGTTCCGGATGTACTGAGACTGGTATTTAAACAAGGAATGACGCTGGCACTGATTGGCGAAGTGATCGGCATGGTCGGAGCGTTTGCACTGACGCGCGTAATTCGCGGACTGCTGTTTGGCGTGGAACCCACTGACGCGACGACCTTTATAGCAGTCGCGGCGGTGCTGACCGGCGTGGCACTACTGGCCTGTTACTTTCCAGCGCGCCGTGCAGCGAAGGTGGATCCGCTGGTCGCGTTGCGCCATGAGTGAGACTCCTTTGCATGTTAGTTTGACTTTAGTTCATTGCGGTCGTTGATCTCGACATGGAGCATACGCGGTAGTTCACTTTGCTTTTCGATCTCAAGTCGTAACGCTTCAACTCCTGGTCCATGACGGCTTTGCCTCAAAAGTCAGCATTTCACTTGGATAAATGTCAGTACCACCTGCGGTAGCGGGTGGGTCGATGATGAGCATGCGATATTGTTATGGATATTGAATTCTGGAGGTTGACCCACCCGCTACCGCAGGTGGTACTGACCGTATCCAACAGCGATTTCTCGACTTTTGAGGCAAGGCCGTCCATGACGAAGGTTTTCGAAAGTTGCACCTTGATTTCTCTGGCCGCAGAAAAAAATCAACTCAAGGAATCAACTCACTTAACGATCTGATACGCGGACAAATGCTTTCAGGGTGTAGATCGAGCGGATCGAGCAGAATGGCCCGAAGTCCGCTGGCGCGCGCCGCCAACGCGTCATGGGCGTAGGAGTCTCCGACATATGCCGCGTCGCCGGCAGCGAGTCCCAGGCGATCGAGCATAAGCTGAAATATTGCTGCATCAGGTTTGCGAAGCCCCACGACATGCGAATCAATGGTGAGATCGAAGCGATCCGACATGCCGGCCAGATTGAGCGAGTCTAGCAAACGCCCATCTTCAGTATTCGAGATCACGCCGATCATTAGCCCGTGTCGTTTCAGCTCGTCGAGCACGTACAAGGCATCTGGGTCGGCTCTACACCACACATGCCGGTCCAGGTGTGAAGTGTTCAAGCGTTCCACCACGCTTGCGCAATCTGCCTCGTCCAAACCGAGGTCACGATACATGCGCCGGAAGGTCCAGTGAGGTCGGTTCATCTCATCGGGAACGACAAACCCTTCCTGTTGCATTTCCATTCCGACAGTTCTCAACATCTTGCCGAAAGCGCGGCTCAACACCGCGGGCTCGAACACGCGTCCCGAGAGTTCCGCCGCAATGCGTGATAACCGGGGCCAGTCTGGATGCACGAGCGTTCCGCCCGCGTCGAAAATGCAAGCGCGTACCCCGTTCAGCGTAGGATGAAGTTCGATGGACACGTTTATGGCAGCCGCGCAGGCGATGGTAGCGCAGAAGTCCGCGCCCCGTGAACGTCCTTGACAATTCACAGTTGCGCGGCTATATGTGGTGTCACAATATATGGAGGCGTTTGCTATGCTGGATAAGGAAGTCAAACGCGGCAGCACGGAAATGTTAATCCTGGCGCTGGTCGAAGACCGCTCGCGGCACGGCTATGAAATCGCCAAGCTGATCGAGCAGCGCTCGGACGGCGTGCTTCAATTTCACGTGGCGTCGCTCTATCCCCTGCTCTACCGGATGGAAAAACGCGGTCTGATCAAAGGCACCTGGATCGAAAAGACCGGGCAGCGACGGCGGCGCTTTTACAAGCTCATGCCCGAAGGCAAAAAAGTCTTGAATGAACAGCGGCAAACGTGGTCCGACTTTTTCGCTGCGCTGGATCGCGTGGCCAAAATCAATCCGGCGTGAATTACACCGTGAATCCGAATTGGAAAAAGATCGCGTGCGAACATCTCGCTGTGTTGCGGCTGCCACCCGAACGCGAGATCGAGATTGTCGAGGAACTGGCGCTGCACCTGGAAGCCACTTACGACGAGGCACTCGCTGAGGGTTTGTCGGAAACCGAAGCCGAAGCGCGCACGATACAGACTTATGACTGGCGGTTGCTGGAATGCGAATTGAGCCGCGCGGAACAGCCGCTCGCTGCGCGCGCGTTGCAACCATCTTTGGAATTGATCGAACGCAAAGGAGGGATGCAAATGGAATCCTTCATACAGGACCTGCGCTTCGGCGTACGAATGTTGGTGAAGAATCCCGGCTTCACCTGGATTGCCGTGCTCACACTGGCGTTGGGCATTGGCGCGAATACCGCGATCTTTAGTGTCGTCAATACTGTGTTACTGCGGCCGTTGCCATACAAAGATGCCGAACAACTTGTCGCCGTCTGGGAAGTGCAGACAAAAGCGAACCAATCCCTGTTCTCCCCGGCGGAATTTCTTGACTACCAAACACAGAATCAATCGTTCACCGAAATGGCAGCATACCGGTTCATGCCCTTCACCTTGACGGGCGAGGGAGAACCGGAACAAATCGATGGATTGATCGTTTCGGCCAATTTCTTTTCGCTGCTCGGCGTTCCGGCAGAACGCGGGCGCATCTTGCAAACGGATGATGGGCGCGCCGGCGCTACACGCGTGGCCGTCATCAGCCACGACTTCTGGCAGCAAAGGTTCGGCGGTGATCCGAACGCGATCGGCAAGGCACTGACGCTCAACGGCGAGCCGGTCACGCTCGTCGGTGTAATGCCACGTGGTTTCCAGGACACGAGCCAGAGTAATGAACGTCAAATCTGGCTCAATCCACATAACGTTGTGCCGGATTGGGCACCCAATTCTCCGGTCGACGTGCTTTCTATACGTAACACTGCTTTCCTTCGTGTGATCGCGCGGCTCAAACCAAATGTCAGCTTGCAGCAGGCACAAACCGATTTGGACGCGATTGCAGCACGGTTGCAACAGCAATATCCGCGTCCGGCGGGGCACGGCGCGCGCATAGTTTCTTTGCACGAACAGACAGTAGGCAATGTACGTCCAACACTATTGATTCTGCTCGGCGCTGTCAGCCTGGTGTTGCTGATTGCCTGTGCAAATGTGACCAGTCTGATGCTGTCCCGGGCGACTGAACGGTATAAAGAAATGGCGATCCGCGCCGCGTTGGGCGCAAGCCGTTGGCGCATCGTACGGCAGTTGTTGCTCGAAAGCCTTTTGCTGGCGTTGTTGGGAGGTGTAGGCGGTTTGTTATTCGGGTACTGGAGCCTGCAGCTTATTGTTGCGTGGGGGATGAGTGAGATTCCACGCTTGAGCGAAATGGGATTGGATTATCGCGTCTTTATCTTCACGCTTGTCGTGTCTGTCCTGACCGGGTTGGTGTTTGGATTAGCCCCAACGCTGGGCGCGGCGAAGCCTGATCTCACTTCCGCACTCAAAGAAGGATCGCGTAGCGCCACTGCCGGGCGGAATAGGTTGCGGCAAACGTTAGTCATAGCCGAAGTCGCATTGGCATTGGTCGTGCTGATTGGCGCTGGGTTGCTGTTGAGCAGCTTTTCGCGACTACTGGCCGTGAAGCCAGGCTTCAATCCGCAGCACTTGCTGACGATGCGTATGCTGCTCAACAATCAGCGATACAGCAAGAGCACGGATAAGAAACGTTTTGTGAGCGAGCTGAATGCTCAGTTGGAAACCATCCCCGGCGTTGAGAGTGTTGGCATTGGCGACGATTTACCGATCGCGGGCACGGACTCTTCGACGACTCTCAAAGTCCAGGACCAGCCCGCGACATCGACCGATGCGTTAGTCTCAGTCGGGCTGCACGTCATTAATCCGCATTACTTCGACGCGCTGGGTACGCGGCTGCTTAAAGGACGCTTCTTCACCGAGCGCGATGCTGCAGATGCGCCTTCTGTTTTCATCATAAATGAAACGCTGGCTCGCCGCGTTTGGCCGAGCGAAGACCCGCTCGGAAAACGGGTTCGATATAACAGCGCCGACCCCTGGGGCGAAGTCGTGGGCGTCGTCGAAGATGTTAAATTCGATGGGCTGCATCTTGCCTCCACGCCACACCTGTTCGAGCCGTATCAGCAGAATGCCTGGTCATTTCTTGTTGTTACGATTCGCTCGCCGCTCGACCAGAATACGCTGCTTGCAGCCGTGCAGCGCGAAGTGAAGAAGCTTGATCCAAACCTGCCGGTTTCCAATGTCAGGATGATGGAAGATGTCGTGGCCCAGTCGCTCGCGACGCGCCGATTTGTATTGTTGCTGTTCGGCCTCTTTGCCGGTCTCGCACTGTTGCTGGCGACGGTTGGCATCTACGGAGTGTTGACAGCTTCCGTTTCGCAACGCACGCGAGAATTGGGTATCCGCATGGCGTTGGGTGCAACGGCACGCGACGTTGGACGGTTGATTGTTGGGCAAGGGCTGAAACTGGTTTTGAGCGGCATAGTGATTGGAGTTGTCAGCGCGCTTGCGTTACAGCGAGTGATCGGCAAATTGTTATTCGGGATCAGCCCCACCGACCCGCTGACGTTCACTGTGATTGCGTTCCTGCTGATCGGAGTCGCTTTGTTAGCCTGCTGGATTCCGGCCAGACGGGCGACGAGGGTCGATCCGCTGACAGCTTTGCGTAGTGAGTGAATGATGCCGAAGGGGTCAATCAAGTTAGGGTCTGAACTTGGATAAATGTCAGTACCACCTGCGGTAGCGGGTGGGTC
>JBIOUJ010000292.1:0-6936 GCA_044867025.1 Pyrinomonadaceae bacterium
AACACCACATCAGAAGAGGTTCGGACTCCATCGCTGGCAGCATTTCTATTTGTGGCCACTTTACGGACTGAACGTCATCAAGTGGCATTTGTACGATGATTTCCGTGACGTGATCCTTGGCCGGATCGGACCGACGCGAATGCCCCGGCCAAAAAGGTGGGAACTCGTCGGCTTCGTCGGCGGTAAAGTGCTGTTCATGACGTTGGCTTTTGGATTGCCGCTTCTGGTCTATCCCCTTTGGATAGTGCTCCTGTTCTACGTTCTCATAGTCGGTCTTGCTGGCGTGGTTGTCAGCGTTGTATTCCAGCTTGCTCATTGCGTTGAAGAGGCCGAGTTCCCGTTGCCGCAACATGACTCCGGCTCGATGGAAAATGCCTGGGCGATCCATCAGGTCGAAACCACTGTGGATTTCGCTCGACGCAGCAGAGTCGAGAGTTGGCTCCTCGGAGGGTTGAATTTTCAGATCGAACATCACCTTTTCCCTCGCGTATGTCACGTTAACTACCCTGCCATCTCAACTCTCGTGGAGCAGACTTGTCGGGATTTTGGGGTGAGATACGGTGAGCACACCTCCTTTCGTGCGGGACTCTCGTCCCATTTCCGCTGGTTGCGCCGCATGGGGGCGCGAACCGCAGGCGGCTCGCAGTTAGTCATTGCCCCAGAACATGGACCAGCAGCGTGAAGGCAGGAGCGTGTTGTTATGAGAGTTTTACTAATTAATCCGGAGTTTCCCGATACTTATTGGAGTTTTCGACACGCGTTGCCATTCGAGGGTAAGCGATGCGCATTTCCACCACTGGGGTTATTAACCGTTTCTGCGTTACTACCGTCGGACTGGGAGCGGCGATTGATCGATTTAAATGTGGAGTCGCTAAAGGCCGCCGATATTGAATGGGCCGACATGGTATTCGCCACGGCGATGCTGGTGCAGAAGGATTCGCTCAAGCAAGTCGTGAAACGTTGCAAATCATTGGGGAAACGCGTTGTGCTTGGTGGCCCATACGTCACAACGACGATCGAGGATCTGCCGGACGCGGATCACATCTTCGTCGGAGAAGCGGAGACTACGTTGCCGCAATTCGTTAAGGACCTGGCGGCGGGAGTTGCAAAACGGCGCTACCAGGCACTGGAACGGCCACCGCTTGCGGGGACTCCTGTGGCCCACTTTCACCTGGCGAATTTGAAGCGCTACAGCGCGATGAACGTGCAGTATTCACGCGGTTGTCCGTTCTCCTGCGAGTTTTGCGACATCATTGAAATCTACGGGCGCGTGCCACGAACCAAGAGTATTCAACAAATGCTGGCTGAGTTTGAAGCATTGCGAGATCTTAACTGGCGCGGCACCGTATTCATCGTCGACGATAACTTCATCGGCAACAAAAAGAATGTCAGGCTGCTGCTGCCCGAACTCGCAGAGTGGCAGAAACGAAATGGTTATCCTTTTTCTCTCCTGACTGAATCAAGCGTAAATCTGGCAGACGATGAGCCGTTGCTCGAGAATATGCGTGAAGCCGGCTTTAGACGCGTATTCCTTGGCATCGAGACGCCGGTGGAAGAGAGTTTGAAAGAAGCTCAGAAGTCGCAAAACCGAGGTAACCTGCTCGAATCAGTAAAGAAAATTCAGAGCTATGGTATGGAAGTGATGGCAGGCTTTATCGTCGGCTTTGACAACGATCCGGACGACGTGTTTGAGCGACAGATCGAGTTCATCAGAAAGAGCGCGATTCCTCTGGCGATGGTCGGCCTGCTAAACGCGCTTCCTGATACGCAGTTATGGAAACGGCTAGAGCGAGAGGGCAGGCTATTGGGAGAAGCTTCAGGAAATAATACGAGTTGCACCTTGAATTTCAAGACCCGGATGGATCCGGCTATGCTAATTCAAGGCTATCAGTCGATCATGCAGACCATTTACTCTCCACGTGAGTATTATCAGCGGGCGCTTGACTCCATGAAACGAACGGCCCAGCAGTTTGTTGAGCCCCAACACTACAATATCGTTAGCGCTATAACGGCATTCGCGCGCGTAATGGTCAAGCTTGGAATAGTTGATGGTGAGCGCAAAGAATTCTGGCGCTTCTTTACGCAAGCGCTGTTAAAGCATCACGACAAGCTTGCCGAAACGCTGCGGCTGGCCGCCATGGGGTACCACTTTCGGAAGTTGAACAACGCATATAGCGAACCCACTTTATAAACAAGTTGAAGCTCAGTCGCTATTTAGTGATTACTTATTAGTTGACATACACCACTTTACCGCGTACGGTTCATTGTGAACCGAGAGTCGCTCACTCCCTTCTCAGCTCTTCTGGAATTCATCCGGATCACCTGAAGTCAACGGCAAAGACGAATCCACGAGCAAGAAAATGTTTTGGACGACAGGTCGTTGTGAGACTCAAAGATGGTGGTGCAGCCGCAGAGCTCAACTGTAGAGGCAGCAGTCCGGTTTAGAAAAGGAAGGAAGAACTAGTGTTCAATCTCTACATAAATGAGCGCCGCATTGAAGACGTGACGGTGCTCGATTTAAAAGGTCGAATAAGAATTACAGGTAGAGCCCGGGGTTTGCACAACTCAATCCGTAGCCTTGTTGAAAAAGGAAAAACCCGAATTCTTCTCAACCTCTCTCAAGTCACACACATTGATTCAAGCGGACTCGACGAGCTCGTCGCCAGCTCCGTGACTGCGTGCATTCAAGGCGGAGAGATAAAGTTGCTTCATCTTACTGAACAGATGCGCGAAGTAATAACAACGGCAAATCTCGCAGCGCTCTTCGATATTTACAATGACGAGTATGACGCTATTGCCAGCTTTAATCGTGAAGTATTAAGAGTGGTGAAGCCGTTTGCGTCTTTATCTAACGACGATGCTGTGGCTGCCATTGTTCATTCGCCAGGAAACGCCCAAGTTTCAACCACGGTGATTTGAAAATGATAATCTGTGAATTATGTTCGCATTACGGCCCAAGTGGTGAATGTAGACTCGGCCTCCGCATACCGAAGGGCATGAGTTGCCAGGATTTTGGCCCGACAATGGAAAAATTCTGCTCTGATCCAAAGGACTTCGTGAATGAAAGACAGATCATCGAGATGGCTACGTTTTTTGGAATGAAAGGGACCGAACTAAAAAAGGTCAAGATCATGGCTTCGCGGGAGGAAATCGCTCGCCTGTAAAACCTCCATCCGGAACGGAGTGTTCCGACAGCCTTTTCAAGTCTTCGCTACGGCTTAAAAGAAACCCGAACACTTCCAGCAAACTCAAACCTGGTTGCGACACTAAATCACACCGCTTCAGAAGTTCCTCTTACGGTTCGCCATCCCAAGCGGAACTGAAACCGCAAGTCAGAGCCCGTGAGCCTTAGCTTCTCCGTTAGGCCCAGCGTGCGCTGCTCTAGCATATATGTCAAATGTGAAATATAGTGTGGATGAGCAATATATTTCGTATATGGTAATCTGCATCTCCACCTGGGAACTCTACCTGAATATAGAATTTTGCACCCTCCACGAGGTGCAGAGGTTCTCAATCACAAGAGACCCGCCACCTTGCGGATTGATTCGGGGTTTACATCAAGGATTAGAAACCGAAAGTTTCGACGCGGTAAATAATCGCGATCGTCCAGCCCACAGGTACAAGACTGCTCAGGGGGTAAGCTATTCTCACGCACCTCGTGACCTATCGGTTACTGCACGGATGAGCGCTTGCAGGAACGCACGGCGGTGGGCTGGCTGCTCTTGGTTGTACGCCACTGGCCAGAGGCCGTGGATGGCCACTACGATCCGATGCTCGGGCACGATGTAGATGTACTGGCCGAAGATGCCGCTCGCAGCATAGCTCCCAGATCCTTCGAGCCACCAGAGGTAGCCGTAGTTAGGAGCCGTGGGTGCCCGCGTCGTCGATTCTTTCATCCAACCTTCAGGCACGACGCGAGTCCCATCGGCCGTCATGCCCCCACGGAGCGCGAGCAGCCCAAGGCGGCCGTAGTCTCGTAAAGTCGCGCTGATGCAGCAGCCTCCGTATTCCGAATCGCCCTGGCGCAGCAGCAGCCAGTACGCGTCCGATTCCATCCCAGCGGGCTTCCAGATTTTTTCTGAGAGATAATCCGCCAGCGTTCTGCCGGTCGCCGCGCGGAGCACCGCGCCGGCGACGTTCGTCTCCCCCGTGTTGTAGTTGAACAGGGTGCCGGGCTGGGCCTTGCGCGGTAATCGCTTCATATAGGCGAGTTGCGCGTCGAGGCCGCCCGACCGCCCGGCGCGACTGAACTGCGCGAGGTCGGAATTCGAATCCACTTCGTCCTCGTTCCAAGCGATGCCCGAGGACATCTGAAGCAGTTGACGCAGCTTCACGTCGTCGTAGGCCGAACCGCGGAGCTGCGGGAGATATCGCGTTACGGGGTCGTCAAGGCTCGAGATATTTCCGTCCTGGAGCGCCGCCCCGTACAGGAGCGAGAGCACGGACTTGGCGATTGAGAACGAGACCCACACACTCGTCGGGCCGTGCCCGTGCGCGTACTTTTCGGCGACAACCTGCCCGTCCTTGATCACAAGGAAGCCGGCGACGCGCGTCTCGGCAAGAAAATCGGCGAGCGATCGCTTGCGGTTCTGGTAGTTGTACGTGACCCCTTCAGATCAATCGGCGCCTGCGGCAGCAGCGAGACGGCCTGCCCGCGTGCGACGAGGTTGTGCGGCGCGAGTAGCCGCAAGTTGCGGTATGCGATGCGCTGCTGCTCCGGGGTCAGAGACAGCAGCGAGGCATCCGGCCCAAAGATAACGCCTTCGACCGTCCTGGGCGCGCTCGGCGACGGCGCAGGCCGCGGCGTCTGTGCTGCAGCATCGGAGGAGAGTGCAGAGACTGCAACCAGAAGGGCGCACAAGCTTCGAAGGATATGTCGGGTGCACGCGGCTTTGCACAAGTCGAATATTTCTCTGCGGACGTCTGCGTATCTCTGCGACCTCTGTGTTTGAAGAGCCCCTTTAACGCAAAGGTCGCAGAGATACGCAGAGGTCCGCAGAGAAAAACTCAATGTCGCCGAACGTCTTCGACTTGTTGTACAAAGCCGAACTGCAAAAGAGATGATCGAGTGCCTGCTGGACACGGGTGGCGTCTTTTCTCCGATGCCGGATTGTACTTCTCCAGGTCTTAAAGAGCGAGAGCGGCACTCCACCTACAAGGTTGCCGTTGATCGTTTACCGGAGGCCAGCTTTTGGTTTGTGAATGAGACTCGTTATGTGTGTGTTAGCGCACATACACGAATGCTAAGATTTCCTTACTAAGCAGACCTTAGCAGCTTTCCCATCCAGTTATCGAAGATTCCCTAATGAAAGTCGCTCCTGTCACTAAAGGCCGTGTTCTCTGTACTGAAGATGATGCTGATTCCCGCGAGCTAATCGTCGTTATCCTCGAAGCTCAAGGCTATCACGTAACTGTTACCGGAAGCTCCGCTCACGCCCTCGCAATAGCCAAGGCCGAAGTGTTTGATCTCATTATGGTTGATAACCGGATGCCCGGACTCTCAGGACAGGAACTAACTCGCGCAGTACGAACATTCAATAAAAGCACGCCGATTCTTTTCTATTCAGGCGCGGCCTTTGACTCAGACAAGCAAGAAGCCCGCGACGCTGGCGCTCAAGGCTATCTAGTAAAACCAGCAGGCGTCTCGGCGCTAGTTGAAGAAGTAGCGAAGCTCATCGCGGAGGCAAAGATTGCGTTTCCGGTTGCTGTAGACCTACCTGAATAAGATTGCTGGGACACGTAGCTGCGTCGCGCTAGATTCAGTCGCCGCGATCTTAGTCCGAGTTTCTGTGTCTAAATCTATCATGCCAGCCGAGTGCAATACTCGCCTGAACTTTTGTGCCTTTTTGTGGCTTTAACTTGAAAGTTTGTGAATCGCGTAGACGATCCAGAACGAAACGGCGGCGACAAAGGCCGCGGCGGGGATTGTTAGGAGCCAGGCCCAGACGATGCGTCCGGCGACGCCCCATTTCACTGCCGACAATCTGCGTGTGGCGCCCACGCCTACTATCGAGCCCGTGATCGTGTGCGTCGTCGAAACAGGTGTTCCGGTGAGTGTGACGTAAGCAAGTGTCAAAGCCGCGGCGGTCTCGGCGCAGAAGCCTCCTACGGGCTTCAGCTTTGTAATTCTCGTACCCATCGTTTTCACGATGCGCCAGCCGCCTGACAACGTGCCTAAAGCGATCGCGGCGTGCGCAGAGAGCACCACCGAAATTGGCACTTCGGGCAACGTTCCGTTTGGTCCATAGCTGAGACCCCAAACGCCGCCTGCTGTAAGCACTGCCGTGATTATTCCCATCGTCTTCTGCGCGTCGTTGCCACCATGGCCCAAAGAAAACGCGGCCGCTGACAACAGTTGCCCACGCCTGAAGATCTTGTCGACGCGTGCCGCTGAAAAGCGGCGAAAGATCCAGTAGACCGCGACCATCAAGGTGAATCCCAGTATCATGCCGAACATAGGCGACAGCACAATGAACTTCAGTGTGCGAAACCAAACTTCAGTCTTCAGGAGCCCACTGATACCGCCGTGCGCAGCGATACCGGCGCCGGCATAGCCACCGAGCAAGGCGTGTGAGCTGGACGTCGGTAATCCGAGATACCAGGTGATGAGGTTCCAGATGATTGCTCCCAGCAATGCAGCGAGCAGCACGTAGAGACGCAACTCGGAAGGAATAACATCCATCCTTACGCCGTCGCCGATGGCTTTCGCCACGCGCGTACCGAACACGGCAAACGCGATGAAGTTAAAGAACGCGGCCCAGACTACGGCCATGCCCGGCGAGAGCACGCGCGTCGAGACGACGGTCGCAATGGAGTTCGCGGCGTCGTGAAATCCGTTGATGTAATCGAAAACAAGTGCCAGAAAAACGAGAATGATGACGAAGGCAAGGGTTGCGGTCATATCAAGTATGCTTAATGATCACACTCTCAATAATG
>JBIOUJ010000293.1:0-18791 GCA_044867025.1 Pyrinomonadaceae bacterium
TTTTTCCCGAGCCGGTTGTAAGCGGCCTTTCTCATTCTCCCCAAGCTTTAGCTTGGGGTCCTCGCTGTCTCCTACTCTTGAAAACCATTTAAATGGTTTTCCCGATTCTGGAGCGGTGTCCCCCAAGCCAAAGCTTGGGGAGAATGAAAAGGCCCGCTGTCATGATAACGATGTGTAAAGGATGTCATGATAATGAACAGCTACGCTTGAACCCTGGGCTGAAATTAGCGAACGCCTTCGGCGTTATTCGCCTGTCCCTTCCGCATATTTCTTGTACTGCTGCCATCGTCGCGACACCGCCTTCTGCGCCTGGCCCAGGAGAAACTTGGCGACGGCGGGTTCGCTCTGCTGCAACATGCGATATCGGCCTTCGGTGTAGATGTAACCCTGGAGCGAAATCTTCGGATCGACGGAATCGAGTTGAAACGGGTTCTTGTTCTCCTCGACGAGTCGCGGGTTGTAGCGGTAGAGAGGCCAGTAACCCGAATCCACTGCCAGCTTTTGCTGGTGCATACCTTTCGCCATGTCGATGCCGTGGGCGATGCATTGACTGTACGCGATGATCAATGAAGGCCCGGGATGCGCTTCGGCCTCGAGAAATACTTTTATCGTGTGCGTGTCGTTTGCACCCATCGCTACCTGTGCGATGTACACGTCGCCATAACGCATCGCGGTCATTCCCAGATCTTTCTTTGCGGTTGGCTTTCCGCCTGTTGCAAACTTCGCCACCGCGCCCAGCGGTGTAGCCTTCGACGCCTGGCCTCCTGTGTTTGAGTAAACCTCTGTATCGAGCACGAGGATGTTGACGTTCTGCCCGCTCGCGAGCACGTGGTCCAGGCCGCCGTAGCCGATGTCGTAAGCCCACCCGTCGCCACCAACGATCCAAACGCTTTTCTCAACCAGCGAGTCAGCCAGGCTGAGAAGATCGCGTGTTTCGTCTCCGCTGTCCTTGATCTTAGCTTTTAGTGCTGCGACCAATTCGCGCTGAATGTTGATGCCGTCATTTGTTGACTGATCGGTATGGAGGAGACTCTCAGCGAGTGAGTCTCCAATGCGATCGCGCATCTGGTGCACGAGACTCTTCGCGTACTCCTTCTGATGATCGAGAGCGAGCCTCATGCCGAGGCCGAATTCGGCGTTGTCTTCGAAGAGCGAGTTACTCCACGCTGGTCCACGTCCATCTTCGTTCGTGGTGTAAGGAGTTGTAGGCAGGTTGCCGCCGTAGATACTCGAACATCCGGTCGCATTCGCGATGATCGCGCGGTCGCCGAAGAGCTGAGTCAGCAGTTTGATATACGGTGTTTCCCCACAACCAGCACACGCGCCCGAGAACTCAAACAGCGGTTGCAACAACTGCACGTTCTTTACTGAATTGAATGCAATCAAACCATTCTTGTGCAGATCCGGGAGCGTTAGAAAATAATCCCAATTGACTCGTCCACTATCGCGCAACGGCAATTGCGGCTGCATATTAAGCGCCTTGCGCGACACGTTGCTCTTGTCTTTTGCGGGACAGACTTCCACGCAAAGCCGGCAGCCAGTGCAATCTTCAACAGCGACCTGAATCGTGTACAACTTGTCAGGAAACTCTCGCCACTTTGCGGGCATGGACTTGAACCCTGCGGGCGCATCACTCAGATCACTCGCTGAGCAAACCTTTGCGCGAATCGTCGAATGTGGGCAAACCAGGACGCACTTGCCGCATTCAATGCATAAATCCGGTTCCCAAACAGGCACATCCAGGGCGATGTTGCGCTTCTCCCAACGCGTGGTGCCGACCGGGTAAGTACCGTCTTCCGGAAACACACTAACAGGGAGCAGATCACCGCGGCCCGCGATCATTTCGGCAGTCACATTGCGGACAAATTCGGGCGCATCCACCGGCACCCTGGCTGTGAACTCAATAGCGCCGCTCGTAGTTGCGGGAACAGGAATCTCACGAAGATGTGCAAGCGCCGCGTCGACAGCCGCGAAGTTTTGCCGAACGACCGGCTCACCTCGTTTGCCGTAACTCTTTCGTATGAACTCTTTAATCTTGGTGATCGCTTCATCGCGCGACAACACGCCGCTCAGCGCGAAGAAACACGTCTGCATGATCGTATTGATTCGATTGCCGAGCTGACTCTTCTTCGCGACGCCATTTGCGTCGATTGCAAAAACCTTCAGTTGCTTTTCAATGATCACTTTTTGAGCGTCATTGGGTAGATGCGCCCAAACGTCTTCGTACGGACTGTTTATCAACAACGTCGCGCCTTCGACCGCGGTATCGAGCACATTGTATTGACTGAAAAACGAAAACTGGTGGACGGCGACGAAGTTGGCGCGCTGAATCAGATATGTGCTCTTGATTGGATGAGGACCAAAACGCAGGTGCGACACAGTCATCGCACCCGACTTCTTCGAGTCGTAAACAAAGTAACCTTGCGCGTAGTTTGGAGTTTCTTCGCCGATGATCTTGATGGAGTTCTTATTGGCGCTGACTGTTCCATCCGCACCGAGGCCCCAAAACACCGCGCGCACTTGATCGTCAGGCTCGGTGCTGAATGTTTGGTCAAACGGAATGCTTGTGAACGTAACGTCGTCGTCGATGCCGATCGAAAAATGGTTCTTCGGCTCAGGTTTTTTCAGCTCGTCGAACACAGCTTTCACCATCGCCGGCGTGAATTCTTTTGACGACAAGCCATAACGACCGCCGATCACCCGCAAATTCTTTTTCATCTCGGAGAGTGACGTCACAACGTCCTGATACAGCGGTTCACCGGTGCTTCCAGGCTCTTTTGTGCGATCGAGAACCGCGATCGCTTTCGTCGATGCGGGCAGGGAATCGATGAAATGCGAAACTGAGAATGGCCGGTAAAGCCTGATTTTCAAGAGACCGACCTTTTCGCCACGCTTGGAGAGCGCTTGAACCGTTTCTTCAGCAGTTTCGCAGCCGGAACCCATCATCACCAGCACGCGTTCGGCATCCGGATCGCCGACAAATTCGAATAGCTTGTAACTGCGTCCGGTGAGTGCTGCGAAGCGCTCCATTGTTTTCTCAACGATCGACGGTGTGTTTAGGTAGAAAGAGTTGGCCCGTTCGCGAGACTGAAAGAAGACGTCAGGATTTTGCGCGGTCCCTCGGATTACCGGCCGATCCGGCGTCAGGGCGCGTGCACGATGTTGTCGCACCAGTTCCTGATCGATCATCCCGACGATCTCTTCATCCGAAAGCCTTTCGATCTTCATGACTTCGTGTGAAGTGCGGAAGCCGTCAAAAACATGAAGGAAGGGAACACGCGCTCCCAACGTGCTTGCCTGGGAGATCAACGCGAAGTCCATCACTTCCTGAACCGAGTTGGCAAACAACATGGCCCACCCGGTGGATCTTGCAGCCATGACGTCGCTGTGATCGCCGAAAATCGAGAGGCCGTGCGTGGCAAGCGTGCGAGCCGCGATATGAAAGACTGTGCTCGTCAGTTCACCGGCGATCTTGAACATGTTGGGGATCATCAACAACAAGCCCTGACTCGCCGTAAACGTTGTCGTCAACGATCCTGTCTGTAAACTTCCATGGACCACGCCCGCAGCGCCGCCTTCGGACTGCATCTCGCGTACGAGTGGTCTCATGCCCCAAATATTCTTCTGATTCGCAGCCGACCACGCATCGGCCGACTCGCCCATCGCGGATGAAGGCGTGATCGGATAGATGGCGATCACTTCGTTCGTCTTGTAAGCAACGTGGGCCGCTGCTTCGTTGCCGTCTATGGTTACCGTTTCTCTCATTTTTGAAAACCTACAAATACACAAAAGGCACAGAATGAATTAGACCCCTCCTCAACTCATCTGTGCCTTATGCGCCTCTTTGTGCTTCTATGGATGACGTGACGCAGACGAGCCGTCTGCGTCTCCGGAGATGCCGTTCCGCCAAGGTCGGAAAGTCACCAGGTCAGGATGGTCCAGGCGAAATTCTTGCGTTATGTAGCAGTCCCAACACACCGGAGAATGCGTTTCAAGTACCTCCGGAAGTTTATCCAGAGTAACTTCACTCCAACTCAGCAAAGTTCCATCAGTGCTTAGGAGAGCCGGCCGGTGATCTACCCAGTGAAGTTCTGGAAAAGGTTTTCTGCAAAGGACGCAATTCTTATCGCGATACCATCGCATTAGCACGCCGCTAACTAGACATCTCTCGGGCGCTACGTCGAGATCCATCAAGCACTCTTGTCCGCACTGCTCCTTGATGGGCCAGCGCGTACAATCTTTGAGTCGAATATCAGGAAGCCCCACCGTTGAGGTCAACGACGCATGTAGCGCGTCGACCTCAACGATTGTGGGCTTCTTAGTTTCCGGACAGGTTACGATTCGAGGGCCACGATACCTGGAGGAGGACCGAACCAGCCAACGGATGCCGAACCAGAGAGCCGCAGCCGTTATTATGATGGCTATCAGTGAGCCTACTGCGGTGTCCATGTTTTTAACTCCCTTCGTTTGACTTCAGACGTTTGCGTGTTCGGTTCGCTCCTCCTCGATCTGTTTGATCCTGGCACGAAGCCATTCGCGAACTTCTCGCTCGAGCTTTGCCTGGTTGTCCTGCATCTCCAAATCCTCGATGGTGTCCCCATCAGTGTTTAAAGGAATGAAGTGGCAGGGCACTTCCTCAGTGCGGTGTTCCGGGCTGACAAAATCGAGCAGGTGGCACTCGGTGCACGGGTGAGCGCGATATGGGTAACCATAATTAATGCAGGAGAGGGAATCCTGAAAAGTAGATTTGCTTTGCCACGGCGTACGAACTGATCGTCCGTATCCTCCCTTCTCGATGAAGTCCAGTTCCTCTTTAAGGAGTTCGAGAATATCGCGCTCATCCGTTGTCATGGCATCAAACCTCCATTTCCACCGATCCTGGTTATTATTGATTAGCAACCGATCGCCCTCGATTGCATTTCCCACCGCCCGCAAGCGCAAAGGACATGCCACTAACTATTTGGGAGAATTTGGGCGTGCCGTTGGTGTCTGTGAGTAACATTGCGCAGCCGATGCGGGAAACTCCACAACACGCTTTAGGCCTTTCTCTGCGGCCCTCTGCGTATCTCTGCGTTCTTTGGGTTTAACTGCATTTTCAACGCACAGAAACGCAGAGATACGCAGAGGGCCGCAGAGAAAACTCACTCAGCCTAAGTGGGTACGGGTATTGCGGTCTGTTCCTGAGGCTTCAGAGGCGGAGGTGACGCACATGATGAGGATGCTTAGCGATGACGAGGCGCGCAGGCTATTTCAGTTTGGCCGGGTTGCGCGGCTGGGCTGCATTGTAAACGGCGAACCGTATGTCGTTCCGATCAACTGCCATTTGGAAGACGACTATCTTTACAGTCATTCTTTGCCGGGTCTCAAAATTTCCGGTCTGCGTGAGAATCCGCGAGCGTGCGTCCAGGTAGACGAGATCGAGACCGACCTGCACTGGCGTAGCGCAATCGCGTTTGGTAAGTTCGAAGAGGTCACAAAGTCAAATGAGCGCCACGAGGTTCTCAGTAAACTGCTGAAGAAGTTTCCGCTGTTGACACCAGTCGAGTCTGCGATTGCAGCCGATGGTGCTGCGCAGGAAGTAGTCGTGTTTCGAATCAGGATTGAACGTCTGACGGGTGTTTCGGAAGGGTAGCCACAAAAATACACGAAATGGGTAATCAGAAAGAATTACGCTTCACGCATCGTGATGGCGATGTCGTGTTGCGCGATGGATCGACTGTTCGCATTCGCGTGATGCGTCCCTCGGATGAACCTGGTCTTTGCGCGTTGCTCACATCGCTTTCCGAGGAATCACGCTGGCTGCGGTTTTACTGTCTTCAGAATAGCTCGGGCATCGCTGCTGAGGCTCATCGCGAAGCAAACCTGGACCACGCGTTTGGACTCGTTGCGTGCAGTGGTACGGACGAGCGTGTTGTTGGTCATGCGTTCTATGCCGTTGTCGGAGAGCAGCGGGCCGAGGTCGCGTTTACGATCGCGAACGATTTCCAGGGACGCGGACTCGGCAGCATTTTGCTGGGCCAACTTGCGCAAGTCGCGTCCGCAAACGGCATTGAGATTTTTGAGGCTGAAGTTGTCGCTGCGAATCACCGGATGCTGCACGTGTTCAGGGCATCAGGATTTCCGATCGAAGTCAGCGCGAATGCCGGACAGCTTCGCGTAGTTTTCCCGACGTCTTTCACTGCTGAAGCTCGACAACAGTTCGAACGAAGAGAGTCGATCGCTGCCGTAAACGCTTTGAAGCTTTTCTTCGAACCGCGCGCAGTGGCGGTGATCGGAGCCTCAAGACAGCGTGGCACGATCGGAGGCGAGATTCTTCATAACCTGCTGAGCTATGGGTTTAAGGGCCCGGTTTATCCGGTCAATCCGTCGGCGAGCGAAATTCAGTATGTTAAGTCTTACCCAACGATCGAAGCGGTTCCAGGTCCGGTCGATCTCGCGGTGATTGTTGTTCCCGCTGAAAAAGTGATCGAGGTTACCAACAGTTGCGCGCTAAAGGGCGTTAAGGCACTGGTGGTAATTTCCGCCGGCTTTTCCGAAACCGGCAGCGAAGGCAAAGCCCTACAGGCCGAGCTGGTCAGCGTCTGTCGCGGCGCGGGGATGCGATTGATTGGCCCAAACTGCATGGGCATCGCCAACACCAATCCGTCAGTGTTGCTCGACGCAACCTTTGCACCCGGCATTCCCCCGACTGGCCGCGTCGGCTTTTCGTCGCAGAGCGGCGCATTGGGACTCGCGATCATGGAATTTGCGAGCTCGCTCGGACTCGGTATCTCGACGTTTGTATCCGTCGGTAATAAAGCTGATATTTCGGGAAACGACCTACTGCGCTACTGGGAATCGGACGACGATACTGACGTGATTCTTTTGTATCTCGAGTCATTCGGTAACCCGAAGAAATTCTCAGAAATTGCGCGTCGTGTTGGACGCAAGAAACCGATCGCTGTCGTGAAGAGTGGGCGCTCGGCCGCCGGTGCACGCGCGACTTCTTCACACACCGGCGCGTTGATCGCGGCTTCGGATGTCACAGTCGATGCGCTGTTTCGACAGGCTGGCGTGGTTCGCACCGACACGCTTGCGGAACTGTTTGACGTCGCTTCATTGCTGTCAAACCAGCCGCTGCCGAATGGGCGGCGTGTGGGGATCATTACGAACGCGGGAGGTCCCGCGATTCTTTGCGCTGATGCTTGTGAGGCTCGCGGGCTGGAAGTGCCGGTGCTGTCGGATGACAGCCAGGCGCGGCTGCGTGCATTTCTACCACCTGGTGCAAGCGTCGGAAATCCTGTCGACATGATCGCATCGGCGCCGGCCGAACATTACAGGAAAGCAATCGAAATTGTCGGAACAGACGAGAACGTCGATTCGCTGATCGTGATCTTCACGCCACCACTCGTCACGCGTGCTGACGACGTTGCGAAGTCAATCGTCGAGGCGGCGCAGCAGCTCGACCGGAACAAGCCTCTGCTGAGTGTTTTTCTCTCCGCGCACGAAGCACCAAAGGAGCTGGAAACAGAAACACGTCGCATACCGTCGTATGCATTTCCGGAAACTGCCGCGATTGCTCTGGCGCGTGCGACCCGTTATCGACAATGGCGCGACCGACGCGACACTTATCCTGCGAGATTTGCAGACATTCGAACAGACGAGGCCGCAGCGGTTATTGCTGCCGCTCTCGCGCGAGGCGAGGGCTGGTTGACACCTGATGAGGTAGCGAAGATCTGTTCGTGTTATGGCTTGCCGTTGATAGAACAAAGAGTCGTCTCGGACGTCGAAGCTGCTGCCACAGCAGCGGCTGAAATCGGTGGTGAGATTGCACTTAAGGCTATTGCGCCGGGACTGGTTCACAAGACGGAAGCGGGCGCGGTGAGGCTGCATCTCGACGGCGCGGAGGCGGTTCGAGTTGCTGCGCGCGAGATGAGTGAAAGACTAGGTTTGCAGGGACACTCGCCGGCGGGATTTGTGGTCCAACAGATGGCTCGGCGCGGAGTGGAGATGCTGGTAGGCGTGGTACACGATCCGCAGTTTGGTCCAGTGGTGGCCTGCGGCGCCGGCGGTGTTCAGGTAGAGTTGTTGAAGGATGTTTCAGTGCGGCTTACACCCCTCTCGAATGAAGACGCTTCGGAGATGATTCGCGAGTTAAAGACATATCCACTTCTGAAAGGGTTTCGCGGCAGTGTTCCCGGCGATGTCGCAGCTCTGGAAGACGGGCTGTTGCGCGTGAGTGCGATGGTCGAAGATATTCCACAGATCGCGGAACTCGACTGCAATCCTTTCGTGGTCCACGACACCGGCGCAACGATACTCGACGCCCGCATTCGCGTCACGGCTGTTGAGCCGCGCCCCTTAGTCGGCGTGCGACGATGAGCCGTAAAAGGCGCAAAGTTCAACCTTCGTAAGCTAGATCGTCGTACTCTTCGTTACAAACTTCACAGCGAAAAGGATTGTCGAGACCGGACAGTAATGCCTCGCTGTAATAGTGATACGCGTCTTCGTCGACGTAGAGCTCTCGAGCGCACATTCCACAGCGAATCTCATGCTGATTCTCATCAGTCATGGTCGACCCGCCCAGGATCGACGTTGGTTGGGTTTGATCCATGTAAGGGCGAACTGTTGACATAATCCCTCCTTCGAAACCAGTCGTCACCTCGTGGAGCAAGGTTTGTGCCTGACCGAAATCCGCTGATTAATTAAAGATTCTTGAAGATTTGGGGAAAACGCCTGGAGGTCGTGCGAAGAATTCCTCACTGCAGTTCGCGCGGCCGGTGTTGCGGAAAACAACGCGCGCCTCAGTGCCACATCGCGCGGATCGCCACCCATCGTCGTGCCCTTTCGGTTTGGAACGTATGCATACCCAATTTGCGCTTCCGGGTCGGCGAAGCCGAGCGAACCGCCTGCTCCGGGATGACCAAACGAACTGGCGCTTCCGAACGGAAATCCCGAATTCGGTTTCATAAATCCGAGCGAAAACTCCACCTCGCCTCGTATGCACTCGTCAAAGAAACCATGCGTCGGGGGAACTGCCGGTGCTGTTAACTGCCGCATAGTTTCCTCTCCTAATCCTAAATCTTTCCCGCCAGTCGCAAAAACGCTGTACGCATGTGCGATGGCTCGCGCGGTACCGACGCCGCCGCCCGCCGGAATCTCGAGATTGCGCGGGTAGATGGACTGCTCGTCATGGGCCAACTCGGATCCCATGAGCGCTCTCCGGATATTCGAACGAGGATTGCAAACCGACAATGCCATCTTGAAGGGAAAGCCGAACACCATCTCACCGAAACTCGAATCCACGAGTGGCGCGAGCCTCGAATCAGGAACTGATTCTGGTAGGCGGATGTAGAAGTCCAGCCCCAAGGGCGTCGCGATTTCATCCTGAAAGAATTGTCCAAGACTGCGATGTTGCGGATCGATCCGTCTCAGCAGTTCGTTCTCGTAAAACCCAAGTGTGATGGCGTGATAGGCCTGGCGTGTTCCGGGTTCCCACGCCGGTTTCTGCCGTGCGAGAATCTCTGCCAGACGATCCAGATCGACGACTATACTTCTATCGATCGGCTGATCGAGCGCGAACAATCCGGCCTGGTGTGCCAGGAGTTGGCGGACTGTGATTTTCCCTTTTCCGTTCTGTGCAAACTCGGGCCAGTATGTGCATACAAGTTCGTCATAATTCAGCCAGCCTCTCGAATGGGCCACCGCCAAAGTCATCGCTGAAAGGCCTTTAGTGGCCGAGTAGACCAGCGCCATCGTGTCCTGTTCCCACAGTTCACCGGTCGCGTTATTCCGCACACCACCCCAGAGGTCCACAACCTTTTTACTACCGTGATACACGCAACAAGCTGCACCAATCTCGCGGCGCCTGGAAAAATTTTCCGCGAATACTTCACGCACCGCCTCATAACCGCTGTTCACATATCCATGTACTTCGACACTCTCCGCACGGATGCTCTCGGCGTGTCTTCTCTTTTGTACAAGCACGTAAGCTGCACCAGCAGCGCCGGCCGCTGTCAAACCCATCATGGCTTTTGTTAATGGATTAATTTTCATTTCAACTGCCTCCTTTAGGCGCTTGATAGAAACGCGCAAGCCTTGTGCCGACCGCGACATCGAAATCACGCCGCTAAACCGATTAATCACGACTAACTGAAGTGAGTTTCCACGCAGTTTTGCGGAACTTTCCCCATAAAAATCGGGCGACCAATCGTGAACTTCGAACATTCGCGACGGCACGTTCATTGCTCATTCGCAAACGTAGTGCGTGGAAGGAGAAGCAATCATGAAAGTGAAAGATGTAATGACGCCGAACGCGAAAGCTATTTGGCTGACGGAGAGCCTGGCTGACGCAGCGAAACTGATGTGGGAAAACGATTGCGGAGTGTTGCCGATCATCAAGGATGGTCGAAAAGTCATCGGCATGATCACCGATCGCGACATCTGTATGGGAGTCGCAATGAGAGACAAGAATCCCTCAAGCGTTTC
The DNA here is from genome assembly GCA_044867025.1 of Pyrinomonadaceae bacterium. Lineage (GTDB taxonomy): Bacteria > Acidobacteriota > Blastocatellia > Pyrinomonadales > Pyrinomonadaceae > PSRF01. Next base: position 10,468 of record JBIOUJ010000293.1, read on the forward strand.
GGTTGAAGAAGTGATGACAGGTCAGGTTTTTTCAATCATGCTCGATGACGACGTCGACCAGGCCTTGCAACTCATGCAGGAGCACAAGATCCGAAGGCTGCCGGTGGTCAACCCGGAAGGTGAATTGGAAGGCGTCTTGTCGATGAACGACATTGTGCTTCACGCGAAATCGGCAAAGGCAAGTCCAATTGCATATGCCGATATTGTGAAGACTTACCAGGCAATCTGTGAGCATCCACCGGAAGCGGCAGCCGCTGCTGCTCCGGCGTAGCGCGAACGGAGGTTAGTTATGTTCGGAAGAAAAACTGACAAAGATCTCAAGCAACGAATACTGAACGAGTTGAAGTGGGACTCACGCGTCAACTGGGCGAGCGTTAACGTTCAGGTCGACGGTGGAGTCGCAACTCTGACTGGTGCTGTACCAACCTACGTCCAGAAAATCGCGGCCCAAGATGCTGCGCATCGTGTTGTGGGCGTGCTTGATGTAGCAAACGACATCGCGGTCGAGCCTGCCGAGCACTTTGTACGCGCTGATTCCGAGATCGCAGGTGCTGTGCGCAACGCACTCGAGTGGGACGCATTGGTCCCCAATGAGCTCATTAAGTCAAGTGTGTCTGGCGGATGGGTAACTCTGGAGGGCGAAGTGCATTACCTGCGTGAACGCAGCGACGCAGAAAAAGCGATCAGGCGGCTTGCCGGCGTAGTGGGTGTAATCAACAAGATTACGATTCGCAAACGGATAGTCAACGAAAAGGAGTTGCGTAAAGAGATTGAGTCTGCTTTGGAGCGTCGAGCCGACCGCCAGGCAGAGCGGTTGCGCATCGAGGTTCATGATGGTGCGGTCGATGTATGGGGGCGTGTTCATTCCTGGCAGGAAAGACGCGCCGTTATTGGCTCGGTCGCACATGCGCCAGGTGTGAATCAGTTACGGGACCATCTTCGGATCGATCCCTATTTCTAATTCAACTGGCATTATTGAAAGGAAAAGAAAATGAAGACAGAAAAAATGGAGTTGGCGCCAAAGACTTTTGAGACGGCTTTTCCGTTTCAGATGATGCGCCGCTTCACGAAAGACATGGAACGGATGTTCGAAGATTTTCCGGGATTTTTATTTCCGAACTTCTTCGAGACTGACTTTGCGCCGTTCCGCGCGCAGTTTGACAAAGTCGAATGGGTACCTCAGATCGAGGTGCTTCGGAACAACGGTCAATTCATGGTGCGGGCAGATCTTCCCGGCCTCACTAAGGAAGATGTGAAGATTGAGTTGACTGATAAGCTGCTGATGATTTCAGGTGAGCGGAAGGAAGAGAAGGAAGAGAAGCTCGAGGGCTTCTATCGCACCGAACGGATTTATGGCAACTTCTTCCGCCAGATTCCTCTGCCGGAAGGCGTTAAGACTGAGAATGCGGTAGCGACATTTCGCAACGGCGTACTTGAAATAGCTATGCCGGTGCCGAAAGCGGAACCAACCACCCGCAAACTTGAAATCAAAGAACCCCCCGTAGAGAAAGCGGCGAAAGGCGCCACCGCGTAGGTGGTGTCGTCCTGGCCGGCTGCTTTGCCGCAAGCGAGGCAGCCGGCCTTGTTTAAGGAGTCGAGTCGTGGACGCACTTTCAAGGGACATCAGAATTGGTGTTCGCAGTTTGCTGAAACGTCCCGCCTTCGTAGTAGTCGCGGTTCTGACTCTGGCGCTCGGTCTCGGCGCAAACACAGCGATCTTTAGTTTTGTGAATGCGCTTTTACTGCGGCCGCTCCCGTTTTCAGCGCCGGACAGACTGGTAGTGTTAAGTGAGATTAATCCGGAAAAAAGACGAAACCTGCCGACAGCATCACCACGCAACATCGAGGACTGGCAGAGACAGAGTCAGACGATCGAGCAATTCGGAGCGTGGCGTGATTGGCATTTTCGTGTGAGCACAACTGCTGGACCGCTCGCCGCTTCCAGTGCGATCAGTTCTCCGGAACTGTTTCAAGTTCTGGATATCAAGCCGTTGCGCGGACGTCTTCTGTTATCAGAAGAGAATCAGGCTGGACGCGATCACGTAGTTGTAATCACGAACGGTTGCTGGCAAACGCATTTCGGTGGCGCTGAGAACGTCGTCGGGCAAACGGTCCTCCTCGACAAAGAGCCGTTCACAATTGTCGGAATCCTGCCGCCGAACTTCGAGGCACTTAACTTAGGCGCCTTCGAAATCTGGGCGCCACTATCTGTGGATCCCGATCAGGCGCTTGGACGTCACGCAAAAAACCGGCGTGTGTATGCGCGGACGAAAGAGCATGTTTCTCTCGACGCTGTACAGTCAGAAATGACGGCGATTGCAAGCAGGTTGGCACAGGAGTACCCGTCGGAGAACGGCGGCTGGACCATCAAGGTTAACAGCTTGCAACGCGACGAAGTTGGCGACTTCCGTACATCGATTCTTCTGTTTCTTGGGGCGGTGGGGATCGTCTTGCTGATCGCCTGCATAAACGTCTCTAATCTGTTTCTTGCGCGCGCCTTGGCCCGGAGAAAAGAGTTTGCTATTCGCGTTGCTCTTGGCGCAGGACGTTTTCAACTGTTGCGTCAGTTGTTAATTGAGAGTGTGCTGCTTTCGCTGGTCGGAGGTGTCGCGGGAATGCTCCTCGCAATTTGGTTAAAGGATTTGTTCATTGCGATTAGTCCGACAGTCTTACCGCACGCGCAAGATGTCAAGATCGACGGCACTGTTCTGGGCTTCACATTCCTCCTGGCACTCGTCACCGGAATCCTATTCGGGTTGATCCCCGGGTTGCAGTCGTCGGCGGTAAATCTGGTTTCTGAACTCAAAGATGCGCCGGGTGTGTTTCAATCGAGAGGTGCTTTGCGGCTGCGGAGCGTGCTCGTAGTTTCGCAAGTTGCATTGGCTGTTGCGCTATTAATCGGCGCTGGACTCCTGGGTCAAACACTTCTTCGCCTGCTCAAACATGATCCCGGATTCACGACAGAAAAACTGGTCGCGGCGTCGGTGTTTCCGCCGATGGACAAATACAAAACGCGGCAACAGGTGGTTTCACTTTACGAGCAGATCGCCGAAGAGATTAAGAGCATGCCGGGAGTCGAGTCGGTTGGATATGTGAGTGCTGGTCCACAGTTTGGTGGATTCGAAACTACAGATCTGCTTCCCGAAGGTGAGGCGCCTTCACGTGCCGGATATTACCCGCAAGCTGTTTATTTCAATACCAGCCGAAACTACTTTTCCACGATGGACATTCCGCTGTTACGCGGGCGCGATTTTTCCGCGTCCGACAACGCTGCAGCGCCACCGGTTGCAATTATCAACCAAACGATGGCCCAGAGGTTTTGGCCCAATCAGAATGCACTTGGTAAACGTATGGCGCGGGTGCGTGATAAGAGTTCAGTGGAAATCATCGGAATCGTTGGCGACATCGAACGCTACGGGCTTGGCGAAACCGTTCAGCCCGAAATCTATTTTCCGTACTCACAGGACGCGCGTTGGGCGACGTTTTTCGTCGTCAGGACCAGCACGGCTGCGAGTACGTTCCGGGAAACGCTTAAAAGCCGGTTAGCAAACATCGATTCTGAAGTGCGGCTGTCGCGGACGTCGTCCATGAACGATCTCATCACCTCCTCGCTAAAGCAGCCACGCTTCAATCTTGTGTTAGTTGGAATCTTTGCGACGACGGCTCTCCTGTTGGCCGCCGTCGGAATTTACGGAGTGATGTCGTATCTCGTGGAACAGCAGACCCGCGAGATCGGAATTCGTTCGGCGCTTGGTGCGAAACGCTCCGACATTTTCAGGCTCGTTATCGGCCGTGGTGTATGGATGGCTCTTATTGGAATCGTGCTTGGAATCGGCGCCTCTATCGGGTTGACTCGTTTTCTCGCCGGCCTGCTTTACGGCGTCACTGCGCTCGATCCGATGACGTTTATCGGGATCTCAGTTCTCTTGCTCATCGTCGCGGTGCTGGCTTGTTACATCCCCGCAGCGCGTGCAATGAAGGTTGATCCACTGGTGGCGCTGCGGTCCGAATGAGATTAGGGCAATAACAATTGAACGGAGGTTGAAATGAGGAAGATCAGACTCGGTAGCAATTTCGCGGTATTCATGCTCTTCTTCGGGGTCGCCACACTCGAAGCTCTACAAACGGCGAACTGGATCAGAGCGTGTTTCTGGTTGGCGATCGCATGCGTTTTCTTGTACATGGATCGCTCCTATGAGCAACGGGATTCATGACGGCCGTTGTTACATGTGCAAGATCGAATAGAGAAACTCGATTATTCGATCATTGCTGATACCTCTCTTGGCCCAGCGTTAGTCGAGGAGCCACGAGCTCCCAGCGTGAGCTTGGGTTGCTTCAGGGGAACCGTAAACTTCCACATCGTCACACGTGGAAATGCCTACACCCGCCCGCTTGATTGCTGCAAAAACCTACCCAACTGTTGAGTAAAACTACGCAGGATTCCCGATCGGCGTGCCGAGGCCTTGGACCAAACGCTCGAATATACGAGCTTTTTTCACGAGTTTCATAGGATCGACGAGGCATGTCCGTTGCACTTCCTTTGGGGAGGAGGCAGTTACTGTGTGTGCCAAAAGCATCAGGGCGCTTTCAGCTACCATCTTCCTGATATTCTGGATGAGCAGCTACGGCTGTACCGAAGCACTTGCACGCAGGCCGTTCCGTCCTTCTGGATCGCTAAGTGCCAAAGAAACACTTGAAGCAGAACAGCGTTTATGGGAACTCGGTTATTGGGCAGGAGCTGTTGACGGCAAGTTTGATGCTGATTCGCGACATGCGTTGATAGCATTCCAGAAAGTCGAAAGACGCCCGCGCACCGGAAATCTCACATTGCTCGAATTGCACGCTTTGCGACAGGCGAACCGGCCCGTGGCTCGCCACACGCGCTACGCTCACGTCGAGATCGATTTAGAACGACAGGTACTATTTGTCATTGGTGAGGACGGAACGGTTTTTCGCATCCTGCCGGTTTCAACGGGCAGTGGCGAGCTTTATCTGGACCAAGGTCAAATCCACCGTGCGCGCACGCCAACCGGCGCCTTCAAAGTGCTGCGCAAGATTAACGGATGGCGCCGAAGTTCGCTCGGGCTGCTCTACTATCCAAGTTACATCTTCAACGGCATAGCTATTCATGGCAATCCTTCAGTTCCTACCCGTCCCGCCAGTCACGGCTGTATCCGTGTGCCGATGTTTGCTGCGAGGGAACTGAGTTCGCTGATGCCTGTGGGACTCGACGTTGTGATTTATGACGATAGAACTGGCGCACGAGGTGTAGCCGAGTTGAGCGCAGGAAGGAAGAGTGAGCAATGAGAGTCATGATATTTCTGCTACTGGCAAGCTCTCTGGCGTTTGCTGTCCAGACACGTCGATTTACTAAGCCTGATGTCGAATACGAATTGGAACTTCCTTCGCCGGCATGGCAGGTTAACTACAGGCTCGACGTTCACGATCATCTCGAATTCGTAAATGGAAATGACGTGTTGAATGGTTATCTGCGGCTAAGAAAGATAGCCCTCGTTCAACCTACTACGGCGGCCGAATTATTTCGTCGTGACGAGGAGTGGGAGCTTCGACGATTGTCAGGATATGTGGTTTGCAGCGATTGCGCTGGAATCAGTTTCAACGGTCAACTCAGTGGCGCTGCCTTCTCTTATGAATACGTGAGTGGCGGTAAGACTATGTATGGCCGAATCTACTATCTCGAGATTGATAGTCGCACGTTCTATTCCCTACGATTCACAGTCGCGCGCGATAAACTTGAGGGTATGCACGAGCAAATGGAGTTTATCGCCCGCAGCTTCCATCTGAAATAGCGAGGAGGCCTTATGAAGATATTGTTAGCTGTTGATGGCTCATCTTGTAGCGATGCCGCGGTCGACGAGGTTGCCCGCCGGCCCTGGCCCGCGGGCTCATCAGTAAAAGTACTGACGGCGTTTGAGCTCCCAACGCCGCCCACGCCGGAAGCCTGGGCGTTGCCGATCAACTATTTCCAGGAAATGGACATAGCCCTCCGCAAACAAGCCGAAGATATCATCGATCGCGCGTTGCAGAAGCTCAAAGCAAGAGTGGACAAGAGCATCTCTATTGATGCCGTATTATTGCCTGGTCCACCTCGAACAGTAATCCTGGAAGAAGCAGAGAGCTGGGACGCGGATCTGATCGTGCTGGGCTCGCATGGTTACCGCGCCTGGGAACGATTTCTCCTCGGTTCCGTTTCGCAGGCCGTCGTTTCCCATGCGAAATGTTCGGTGGAAGTCGTCAGATGCTCAACTCAAACCGGAGATGGTTGATCGAGTCGAGCGGATGTATTAAGCAGCGACTTTCAAATTGCAATCGGAAATAAACTTGCTGGAATTTTCCGCAAATCTCTGCGGAAGTTTACGCAGCGAAATTGCTTGCCCAGTCAATTTCAAGTGCATTCTCAGGGTACGTCTGTTGCTGAATAAATGCTGTGTAGCAGTGTCCGTTTGGACCATGTGGACGCTGCAAGGAGGTGTTTATGTTTAGCAACAGAATTGATTTGGGTTTGCCACTCGCAGTTATCGAGTTGCTGGCGCGCGTTGGAAGCATCGCCAGCATTACGTTAATGCTCATGCTCTTCTTTGGTGAAGGTCTTCATCCGTCAAAGATTTCACTCAATGAGTGGGCTGGTCTTCTCTTCTTTCCCATTGGAGTGGTGATCGGTATGACCATCGCGTGGTGGAAGGAAGGGGTGGGATCGGTGATCGCGGTAGCCAGCCTGATTGGTTTCTACCTGGTGTGGGGATACCTCTTGCGTAACCACATTGGGGGTTGGTGGTTCTTAGTGTTCGCGTCGCCAGGTTTCCTGTTCCTGCTGCATTGGCTCTTGAGTGGTGGTGAGGAAAGGCACGCGCTGGGATAACTAAAAGTTTAGCAACTATCCCAGACATCTCAATGGAACGGTGATTGCGCCGTAGGTGTAAACGGTTGACCCGATTCGCGCGGATGCCAGTCGCGCAGCCGGGCAATGTTTTCTGACTGATCCTCTCGAAGGCTTTTTCATCCGAAGCCATCGCCCAAGTCTCCGTCTGATCAGCCTATTTGACTCAAACATGTCTGATTTTCGGAGGTATTTATGTTCAACTTCAAGAAATCGCTTGTCGCTATCATTGCCGTGCTCACGTTATGTGGCGTTGAAGCACGTGCCGACACGTTCACGATAACGAATACCCAAGGTGTCGCTTATGTGAACACTTCTATGGATGGCGGACCACCCACTCTTCGGCGACCGCTCGACTTCCGCCTGTCCGGACCAGGGTTGTCTGTATCAAGATTTTCACCGATGGCCTTTGGTGGCGATCTGGGCAATGTTGAGGCACGTGACACGTGCCGAATCATATTATGCGGAGCGGGTACGGTGGTTGGCACTAATAGTAGTTTTTCCGGCACTCTTGCGACGTGGGGCGCAATGGCAGTAGTCAATGGCGTGAATTTCGATTTTGTGAACCTCACTGGTTCACTGAATTTCTTCAGCGAGTCCATTGTGCTTCCGAATGGCGGAGACTACCGTGTGACTATCCCTTTCACGTTCTCTGGAGAGATCAATGGCTTCAGGTCGACTCCGATCTTCACAGCGACGCTGACCGGTCAAGGTTCGGCAACCTTTCGATTTTGGAACACCAGTATCGATTCTTCGAATCCACATTACTTACTCGAAAGCATCGAGTACCATTTCGAGCCGGTCCCTGTCGCGATCGACATCAAGCCAACCACCTTCCCGAATGATATCAACCCAAGGAGCAAAGGGAGGATTGCGGTGGCAATTCTGACCACTTATTCCTTTGATGCTACGACTGTCGATCCGACGACAATTCGTTTTGGCGGTACCGGCATTGAGGCCGCGCCAGTGCACTCTGCCACGGAAGATGTAGATGGAGACGGAGACATCGACATGATCTTCCACTTCATCATTCAGGACACCGGCATCGCGTGTGGCAATGCCTCTGCTTCGTTGACAGGAGCGATCGTTAGCGGGGTAAGGATCGCTGGGTCTGATGCGATCGAAACGGTGGGATGCAACTAAGCGAACAAGGAGGGTCGTGTCCTAATTCCTCTCTGCGTACGTAGAGGAATTAGGACTGCCAGAAAGAAGTCTTCACCTTTCCGAGTTTGTCGGAATAACGCCGAAGGCGTTCGCTAATTTCAGCCCAGGGTTGAAGCGTAGCTGGTTCATATCATGACATCCTTTACAAGTTTGTTTTTTCCCGAGCCGGTTGTAAGCGGCCTTTCTCATTCTCCCCAAGCTTTAGCTTGGGGTCCTCGTTGTCTCCTACTCTTGAAAACCATTTAAATGGTTTTCCCGATTC
>JBIOUJ010000294.1:0-2773 GCA_044867025.1 Pyrinomonadaceae bacterium
AAATCTGCGGCTAAAATCACAATAACCATGTGGGCCGGCTGTCGTAATAAGTTGGCGCGCGATCGGGATAACGTTTCTTGTATTGCTGATATCTCGTGAGCAGTTTGTTGTAGCGCCTCTCAGAAGAGTGTAGCGGCTTGTGTGGGATGGCGCGGAGGTGGTCCTCGATCTTCGTCATCTTCCGCGGTGAGAAGCGCCAGTCGTATTTACCCAACTCGTACAGACTCGTCAGCGCATACCCTTTGAGCCTTCCGGAAAAGTCCACGTACGTATCAAAGTAACTCCATGCCAGATCTCGCAGCGATCGAAACACCGGCTTGCGACCATTCAGTCCGATGTCACGCGACCGCGCGATCGAGCCCCAGCGTCCGTTCTCCTTGAAAACGTAAATGACGTGATCGAGAAGATCGTGTGACTCGAGGTCCAAAAGCAGCGGCGGATAACCATGCTGCTCCAGAATCACTGCCGCACTCACCGCTGCCTCGAGACAGTGCGCTTCCTTTCGTTTCATTACCTCACGAAACGAACGCATCGTGGTCCCGTTGTTCTCCCAGTGGTACGGAACGCGGCTGAAGAAGCGCTGCACTTTTGCAGGCGTGTTGAGCCCCTGCACCAGTTCCCACTCTTTCGCTGTGAAGAGTTTTTTGTCGGGTATCATGTCAACTTTGTTCGGCAATGCGACAAAAGCCTCAACCTGCACTTGCCTGAATCAACCGCAGATGTCAGACTAAACCGCTAATGAAAATCTGGTAAATCAAACCAACCGGTTCGAATTAGCCAATTTACTTCTTCATTTCCGTCGAAAATATTACAGCAATGAACCAGCAGGCTACAGCTTCACAAAAAACCCGCGCAGAACAAGAAACTGAAAATGAGGCAAACCGTTTGAGAGAGCAAGTACAGGCAGCCCTGGCTGCCGTTGCTTCCCGTTCTCCGGAAGAGGTCGATTCGCTGCACACAGCCGCCGATCGTATCGAGCGCGCCGCACGCGACCTCGCTGATGCGTTGCGCGAACTCGCCGAACAACGCAAGGCGACGGAAGACTTATGACGAACGGTTTGTGCCACAATCGCTCTATGGACTTCTTTGTTTTTGATTGGAGACACGTTTAATGGCTTCTACTCGCACTGAAGCGACTACTGAACACCTGGGCCGAAAAAATACTGCAACGGAGTTGGACAGCTACGGGATCAAGGAACCCGCTCGCGTTTACTGGAACCTGAATACGCCCGAGCTCTACGAAGAGATCGCGCGCCGTCAAGAAGGCTCGCTCTCGAATCACGGCGTCATACTCGTCGATACGGGTGAGCACACCGGCCGCTCCGCCAAGGACAAAGCCATCGTCCGCGAGCCCGGCAGTGAGAATAAAGTTTTTTGGGGTGATGTAAACAAAGATTTTCCGCAGCACAAGTTCAACGAGCTCAAACAGCGCATGATGGCCCACGCGGACGGCCGCGAACTCTTCGTTCAGGACACGTTTGTCGGCGCAGATCCGAAGTACCGGCTGCCGATACGAGTCGTCAGCGAGTTGGCCTGGCACTCGCTCTTCGCACGCACGATGTTCATCAGCGACACTGGTGAAACAACTCCGCACCAGCCGGAATTTACCATCATCAACTTCCCGAGCTTCCAGGCTGACCCACAGCGCGACGGCACACGATCGCCGACGTTTATCCTGATGGACTTCAGCCAGAAACTGGTCCTGATCGGCGGGACGTCGTACGCAGGCGAAACGAAGAAGAGCGCCTTCACGATCATGAATTACCTGCTGCCGCAGCGCGATGTGATGAGCATGCATTGTTCCGCAAACGTCGGCGCTGAAGGTGATGTGGCAATCTTTTTCGGTCTGTCGGGCACGGGCAAAACAACTCTCTCCGCAGACCCCGAGCGCCGCTTGATCGGCGACGACGAACACGGCTGGTCCGACGACGGTGTTTTCAATTTCGAGGGTGGTTGCTACGCGAAGGTTATCAAGCTGTCGGCGGAAGCAGAGCCTGACATTTATCGCACGACGATGATGTTTGGCACGCTCCTCGAGAACGTCGTTTTCGATCCTGTGACACGGCAGATCGATCTCAACGATGCACGTCGCACAGAGAACACTCGTGGTTCATATCCACTCACAAGCATCGACAACATCATGCCGGAAGGGAAAGCCGGACATCCGCGCAACATCATCATGCTGACAGCAGACGCGTTCGGCGTGCTGCCGCCTGTCGCGCGTTTGTCGCCTGAGCAAGCGATGTATCACTTCCTCTCAGGCTACACGGCGAAGGTCGCCGGCACTGAGAAAGGCATCAAGGAGCCGGAAGCAACTTTTTCAACCTGCTTTGGCGCGCCGTTCATGGTCCTGCATCCAGGTGTCTATGCCGATCTGCTCGGCAAGCAAATGGCCAAGCACAACGCGGCGTGCTGGCTGGTGAATACGGGCTGGAGTGGTGGCCCATACGGCGTCGGACAGCGGATGAAGATCGGTCACACGCGCGCGATGATTCGAGCGATCCTCAATGGTTCGCTGGCGCAGGTTGAGACAACAGCGGATCCGATCTTCGGAGTGGGTGTTCCTGTTTCGTGTCCCGAAGTGCCGAACGAGGTGCTGCAACCACGAAACACGTGGGAAGACAAAGACGCCTACGATCGCCAGGCGAAGGATCTCGCACGCAGATTCAATGAGAACTTCAAGAAGTACGAGGCGGGCGTCTCCGAGGCGGTAAGGGCCGTAGCACCAAAATTTTAGCCGCAGATTACGCGGATAAACGCAGAGCTGATCTGC
>JBIOUJ010000295.1:0-10201 GCA_044867025.1 Pyrinomonadaceae bacterium
TGCGGGGGACGGCAGATAAAATAACCATTCGGATCTCTCTGTGCAACCTCTGTGACTTGTTGATTGGAGAATGCCTACAAGGTCACTAAGAAACACAGAGGACCACAAAGGTTCGCCACGCGTTTAGAGCGATTTCAGGTATTCCACCAAATCCTGCTTCTGTTTCGCCGTGAGTCCCAGATTGAACAGCGCGTCGTAATGATTAACGACCGCCAATAAATCCCGGGCGCTTCCATCATGGAAATACGGCGGATGCTGCCACAGCGCTCGAAGCGGTGTCGTGCGGTACTGTTTTGTCGCGCTCCGCTGTGCATATAACGGGTCAGTGCCGACCTCTGCCGGGTCATGCAGGAATGGAACGTTAGGGTCGGGTCCACTGAGAACGTCAGTAAACGTCGGCGGGAGGTGACAGGCTGCGCAGCCTGCCTTAGCGTTGAAAAGTGCCTGCCCGCGTTTCGCGGCCATCTGATCGAACGTACCAGCAGGCGGGCGCGGTGCCGCCAGGCTCAATTGATACTGGAGCAATGCGGGTAACTTTGGCGTTACGAGATCCGGCTCCTGCGTGATGCTGATGCCGATCCGGGGATCTGAGAAACTACCGTGTCCACCCATTTCGACGACAGCAACGTAATTGTTCCAATACGAAATAGGACCGTCGCCAGTGTAGGTTTCAAAACCTACGCCCTTGAGGCCATAGGCTGGCGGGATCAGGACGGGTCCGTTGATCCCATCGACGTTGAAGCGCGGATCAAATCGGCCCGGTCCCCACGAGTTGTACACAGCCTTCTGCGCGCTGGTGACAGCGGGAGACAATGCGATAATCGCTCCTGGATTCAAATCACGGTTGGGCCAGCCGTCGAGGCGATTGCCGACACCTGCCGCAACAGCGTTATCAACGGTGGAATGGCAGATGGCACACGTAATCCCGACCGACTTCAGTTGAGTGCCCTTGACAGTACCGACCAAACCGACGACCGCGTTGAGTTTGATCAACTCCACGGTAGTGGCGGGACTGTTCAGATCGTGCGTGGCAAGAAAGTTCGCCGGAAGCGCCGCGGAGTCGACCTTGAGTCCGACCGAGAGTGCCGTCGCCGGGCTCACAGAAGACTGGATTACCTCATGCATCCGCAATGTGTCAGTCCATAGTTGCTCGTCGCCGAAAGTATCAAAACGAAAGATTTCCTTCCCATTGTTCGATTGAGCAGGCGGCGCGCTATGCGTTCGGCTTGTGCTCGCGACCGGTAGTGCAATAGCGACGATGGCGAGCAGAAGTATCAGAAAGTGCAAAGCTTTACGTGAAAACATATTCCCTCCCAGGTGTTCGAGTTTCGTAGACCGTGGTCTCGCCGCACTTTTAGGGGGTGTTGAGGGGGTTTTAGGCTAGTGCCTAATACAGTACACGGAAAGCTGTGGAAAATACGTTGTGGTTTGATTGAGATTTACTTTTGCTGGAGCGCCAAAGGCGCGGTGAAAGCCAGGGGCGCTCGTAGCGCCAAAGGCGCGGTGAAAGCCAGGGGCAAGCGCGAAGCGCCAAAGGCGCGGAATATGAAAGCCAGGGGCAAGCGCGAAGCGCGTCGCCCCTGGTTTAAGGCAATATGCGCCACAAGGCCTGAAGGGCCGAAATATATTACGCCCTTTTCAGGGCTGGGGGCGTTTTGATTCATGTACCAGGGGCGACGCGCTTCGCGCTTGCCCCTGGCTTTCATATTTCGCGCCTTTGGCGCTTCATTACATCACCAGCGGCCGACGAGAACGAACGGGGACCAAAAGAAGGGATGCGGCCTCTCCGCGAGCAACTTCACCTGGGCGCGGCGTAGCGCTGCGGCCGGTGACTTTGTCCTCGCCAGTTCCTCATAAAACGCGACCATCAACTCCGCGGTAGCCTGATCGTCGATCGTCCAAAGACTCATCACCACCGTCGGCGATCCAGCCGAAAGAAATCCTCGCGCGAGGCCCATTAGCTCTTCCCCAGGTGCAACGGTATTCATGCCGGTCTCACACGCGCTAAGCGTTACCAGTCCGCAATTCAGTTTCAATCCGTACGCATCACGAGCGGTGAACCATCCATCGCTCAACCTGAGTGAAGAAAACAATGGGTTGTCAGACCGAAACTGGGCGTGACAAGCAAGATGAAGGACTTCAACGTCGCTGGAGTTCTTGCGCAACGCTTCAGTAGTAGCGTCTTCATCTGAAAACCGCTTCACCTTCGCGAATACGCGATCCAGTGCACTGAGTTCGTCACGCACCGCCGGTATCTGTTCGTCAGTCACTCCGAACAGCAACGCATTCCGAAACTGGTGTTTTGGCAGGTCGAGACATTGCTGCAAAACGACAGCGCTGGGCGCGAAGGAAACTTCTCTGCGCTCGATCAGGTAACTCTCACCGTCGTGCAAGGCATGGAATGGCAGATAGTGGAGCGCTCCATGTGGCACGATTACCAGTTGGCGCTCGCCAATCTCCGGCTCGATGGTGCGCAACAAGCGATCGTAGAGAGAACGCAAGTGCTTTTGTGTGCGTTGCGTGAGGGCCGGCAGATGATCTCGAAGTCGTGTTGAGCCAAAACGCAGCGTGTCGATTTGAAAACGGCAGCGCTCGATCTCCGTTACTATTTCGGATTCACTTCCGAGATCTCGCGCGACCTTTACGTGTTGATTAGTAACTACGAACGCGACCAGTTTGTCGTCGACTGTTGTGTATTCCACCAGCGCGTGATCGGCGCCAAGTGCACTCTGAAGTTTAGCGATCGAAAAGTCGTCCTTTTGCTGGCTTGTTTTTCCTCCTCTGACTTCCCGATGCTGAAGTTGGCGCGTGATCTCCAGCAGCTTCCGTTCGCGTGCGAGAACTGCGCGTTCTAATTCTGAATTAGCTTCCTGAGTTTGAACTGTGCCTCGAACTGAGCGATGCATCTGGTTGTACAGGTAATTTAGTTCTTCCCTCAATTTGCTGATTTGCCACAGCAGATGTGCTTCAAAGTCATCGCGGGCCTCAGTGAAAAGGGCGAACCGGCCTGCCAACGCGTCTGCGAGCGCTCGCGATCTGGCGCGCTCAACAAAGCCCAGCGCTTCAACGGCTCGCGTATCGTCTTTCGTGAGACAAAGTTTTGCGAGTTCATGGTAAGGAGACATCCGGTTCGAGAAGAATGCAGTGCGAAATTCCTCGCCTGGAAGTGGGGCACGCAACTCTTCCGTCAACTCAATCGCCTTCCTGAAGTTCACTTCGGCGAGGTCCAAATCTCCCTCATTTAACGCGACCGCTCCAAGGGAGCTAAAACAACGCTCGGCGATCTGCGGCTGTCCGTGCGCTTCTGCGTCCTGGAGTGTTTGTTCGAGCAGTTCACGGGCGGCACCCAGGTTCCCCAGAGCGCGATCGGTTTCGCCCCGCAACCAACGCGCCAGCAGCAATTGCCGCCAACTGCCGGAAAATAACAGTGCGGGCTCAGCTTGACTCACGATCATCCTGGCCCCTTCAAATCTGGCTTCCTGGTAAAGTAGCTGGGCATGCATCAACTCAACGAGTGCGGCGCCCATCGGATTTTCTTCTGCGGCGTAAAGTCGTTGAGCCTGCTCGAGCGCGCGCTGCGCTTCTTTCGTTCTTCCCAGGAACATGAGGGCTCGGCCTTTATAAGCCTGCGCCCTGGCCTGTTCGGCGCGCATTTCATGCTGAACAAATATCGGAATGACTCGCTCGTAAATTGCCAACGCTTCCGCAGCAAGATTGAGTTCAAGGTATGCGTCCGCGATTTCGTGTTCGGCAAGGATCGCTTGAATGGTGAGCCCTAGAGAAGTGTACTGCCGGCGCGATCGTTCGAGATAATTCAGTGCGCGATCGTAGCGGCCGCGCAACAGTGCAAACAAGCCGATACTGCCTTCAATTCCGGCGAGGGTTACACTCTGACCATCTGCTTCCGCTTGTTTCAGAGCCTCTTCAAAAAGGTCCTCAGCAGATTTGAAGTTGTGCAACAAGGCACGAGTAATAGCGAGACAGTTATTCACTGTCGCGAGCTGTTTCTGATCGTTGAGAGCGGCAAAACGTTCGCGAGCTGCGCTGTGAAATACTTCCGCGTCGTGGTAGTTATCACGACGAAAATGTAGGTTGCCGATGTTGTGTTCGATCTTGGCTGCGGCTCGGAAGTCGTTGCACGCAAGGAAAACCGCGCGAGCTCGAAGACCACATTCGATCGCCTCGTCATAGCGCCCCAACGTCGAAAGAGCGATGAGCTTGCTTACCTGGGTCGCGGCGGCAACATGAGCCTTCCCCAAAATGAGGAAACGACGCTCGGACTCCTCGAGCTCGGAGATGGCTAATTGCATTTCTCCATCGATGAGCGCCTTAAGACCGTTTGCCCAGGCCATCAAGGCTTTGATTTCAGGATTGGGTCGAATCTCTGCCAGTAATTGCAGTGAGGCGGCAGCGCCAAGTGCTTGTGCAGGATCAGTACTCCATCCCTCGAGACACAAGTCTTTCAAAGAGTAGGCGAGTTCTACATCTGCCAGGGTGGAGTTTTCCCAAAGCAATGTTTCTCGATCTGCATTGCTGGTATTAATCAGAAGCGCCGCAAGTTCCGCATGCTGCATTGATCAGACTTAATCCTTGAGCTCCAGCTCCGGGATTTCGATTTCAACATCAGACATCCTGACTCTAAGCGAATAATTTCCTACCGGAATTGCCGGAAGCTTGAATTCACACAACTCGTTCAGACTTGCCTCGGCCGTTCCAGTTGCACCCGAGATCTCGACGAGACCTCCGGCACAACCATCTCGTATGACTTGTCCGGCGACGACACATTCTTCGTTTTGAATCGCGACGCGCAAATCTAAGTCGGCCTGTGGCGCCGAATAGAGTAACTGGCGAGAGGTCATACGAAGTGAGCGCATACCAAACGCCGGGCCAGCCTTGCGGCTATCGAAGATCAGAGTCGCAATGAATCGCGGCAATGGCCGTTTCCTTTGTGGCGAGAAAAGACTTATCGCAGACATCAGAACATCGCGCGGAGCGTCAGCCGCCGTGTCAGTCCTCATCATAATGACAAGCTGGCGCAGGCGGCGCAGCATGTCATCGCAGGCTGAACACGTTGCAACGTGAGCCATCGCAGTCTGAAGAATTCCTGCTTTCGCGCGGTCCTCTACTATGTCCGCAAGCGTTTCGAGAGGAATATGTGGTGAAGTATTCATAGCCAATTCTCTGGCCCCCGCTTCAACAGAGCTTACCGAATATTAGAAAAATACACACAGCCCCTATTTCTTTAACATTCGAAGCAATTTTGCCAGGCAACGGGCTCGTGTCGGACCGATACTACCTTCAGGAATCCCCAGAGAAGCCGCTAATTCAGCATACGACGGTGGCTCTGACCGATAAAAGAGCATATGCAGCAGCTTTCTGCAGCGCTCGTCCAACAACGACACCGCCGTCCGAATGCGATGTTGCTCCTCGAGAATCAATAACTGCTCGTCTGGAAGCGGCGCTTCGTCCCGAATTGCCGCAGCTTCGTCTGATGGTATGTCCGTATCCACATGGGAGCGTGGTCTGCGCTCTTTCGATATGGTTCGCCAGGTCTTCCGGCGCGCAGTCGTCACCAACCAGGCCTGGAGTCGTTCCGGTTCCTCTATGTCGTTAAGTTTCTGAAAGAGAGTTGTGAATACCTCCTGGAAGATCTCGGCAGCATGATCTTCGTCGAGCCCGGCACGCAGCGGAATCGCGTATATAAGACGCTGATAACGTCGTATCAGCTTCTCCCAGGCAAGCTGATCGCCGCGTCGGCAGGCCAATACCAACTGCAAGTCGCTATCTTCCATTCGAATCAGGGGGGATTCAGGGCAGGGTCAGAATAGGCGGTCAGTGTTTGGATGTCTAGATGAGGTGTGCTCTGCGGCCCTCTGCGTACCTCTGCGCCTCTGCGGTTATCGGTTTATCAACATATTCACCGCAGAGAACGCAGAGGTACGCAGAGATACGCAGAGGGCCGCAGAGAAGAGCGTGTCAGTTGGTCTGCTTTTCCGCTATACCGAACACATGATTCTGTCCGCGGATGATGATCAGTTTGCCTGCGATCGCGGGGCTGGCCATCACGATTTCTCCCATCGCATTTTTCGCAAGCAATTCATAGGTCGGCCCGGCCTTGATAACAAATACATCGCCATCCTCACTTACGAAATACACCTTCCCATCGGCAGCAACAGGTGAGGCAGCAAATGAGCCGCCGGTGCCCAGCCGAGCACGAAACGTAGGCTCACCCGTCCTGACGTTGTATTGACTCAAGATGCCGTTGTCAGTGCAGGCGTACAAGTAATCACCGTAAACGATCGGCGTGACGATGTGTGGTCTGATCTGTAAGCTTTGCCATGCGATGCTTTTCGCGTCCGCTTCCGACGGCTTAATCTCTCCTTTGACTCCGGCTCGTACCGCATAAAACGGGTGTCGATCGTGCGAGGAACCGCCGCCGAGGAAGTACAAATCATTTGCGGCGATCGGCGTTGGAATTTTCACGTCCACGCCCGAAGCCAGTCGCCACAATTCTTTGCCAGTCAAGGGATCGTAACCGCGATAGAACTTCGTGCCGCTGGTAATTAACTCTGGACCATCCTGACGATCGTAAATCGTCGGCGTACTCCACGAACTGTCCTCGTCGCGTGCCGTTTGCCAGACGCGTTTGCCGTCCGCAAGATTGAAAGCCGCTATGAACGACGGCTTCTGCGTATCGCACTGGACGATTACGAGATGTTTATAGATGACGGGCGAACTACCAAAGCCCCAGTGAAAATCAGGACCAGAGCTCCAGCCACCGTCGAGCATACCGAGATCCTGTTTCCACAAAAGCTTTCCATCAAAGCCAAAACAGTAAAGACCTTCCGAACCAAAAGAAACGACCAGCTTCTTGCCATCGGTAGCCGGAGTCGGATTCGCATAGCTGGCTTTTACATGACGTTTCGTCCTGGGCACACCTTCGTAAATCGCTTTCTCCCAGATGACGCGACCAGTGTTCTTGTCGAGGCAGTAAACTCGAAAACTGTGCTTTGAAGTGTCGTCGGCGGACGCGGGTGTGTCTGTTAGTCCATGCACGAACTGAGAATTCGCGGCGCTACTCACCGCAGTCGTAACAAAGACGCGATCACCCCAGACAACTGGACTCGAATGGCCCAGACCCGGGATCGGAGTCTTCCACACAACGTTGATTGATTTTTCAATGTCCCATGTCGCCGGTAGACCGTGACCATCACTCACTCCGGCGCCATTTTGTCCGCGAAAGGATGGCCAGTTCTGTGAGTATGCGGCCGGCGCCGACGCGATGCAGAATGCCAGTGCAATCAAAAACTTCATGGAGTCACCCACTTACTTCTTTTTCTTCTTCTCGATGTACTCCTTGGCGAACTCGATCATGCGTGCGTTGTTGTTCAAACCGATTCGATTGGCTTCTTCCAACGCCTTCTCGTATTCCCAGCCATCACGCACGACGCGACGAATCATCCAGAAAGCACCGACGCGAGTTCCCACAGCGCAGTGGATGAATACTGGTCCATTCTTGAGTTGCTCGTCGGTGAGCTTGAGAAAATCGTCGGCGTCCAACTCGTCGGGCGCGCGGAAGTCGACGGGAATGTTGAAATAGCTGATTCCCAACTCCTTCACTTTCGCTTCCTCGCGCTGACCTTCGTACTCGGCGTGAGGGCGCAAGTTGATGATGACCTTGATGCCCGCGTCCTTCAGCTTGGGAAAATGCTCGGCCCATGGCTGACCGCCGGTCCAGACTTGATCGGTGAGCTTGAGGAAATGGGGGATACCCGTCAGCTCGCTCATGGCGGGGGTCTTCTCAATCATCACCATGTTGCAAGCAGGACAATTGCCGGGCGCGTCATGGGCGGTGCCGTCATTGCTGCATCCGCATGGAGGACAGACGTACTGTTTCTTTTCTTGCGCAGCCGTTGGCAGGGCCAGCGTCGCCAGAGTGAGCGAACCCGCCACCACAAACTCTCTTCGATTCATTTTGATTGTCCTTTCGATTGCTTTGGGCCTCATTGTTGGAGCCTGGTACTGACTCGGCTCCAAGTGCGACGCCTGACTTCGCGGAAGTCTAACTGCCTTGTTCTTGAGATCGAGTCTGTTTGCAGTGAAACGACCTCAGATTGTGAGGAATTGAGGGAAATCAGTGACGAGACGCGGCCACAAAAGGCACAAAGAGTTCATCTACCCTCGACACGCCTGAGCAGATCCTGAAAACGTGGATCGTCACGTAACGGATCTAACCGTGGCTCGACCCGAAGATACGTCATCCAGATCCCGCGTTGCTGATAGACTTCCTCCAGATATTTGAACGCTTCGTCCTTGTTTCCGAGTTGGGCGTTGTAAAGCGCTGCATCGAAGGTAGTCCCACCCACCGTGTCAATTCTCTTGATCCATTCACGCCAGACACCATGCCAGCCCGACGTTTGAAACGCTTTCTCGAACACCTGAACAGTTTCCTGGTCCACCTTTCGATACGACAAGAGTTTCTTAAACCAATCGTATGCTTCCGCTTCTTTACCCTGGAGTGCCAGCGTGGACGTTAGCCAGGAATAAGTACCCACAAAATTTTGATCCATCGCCAGCACTCGCTTGAACTGTTCTTCCGCTTCTCTGTAGCGTCGTGTGTAGAACAAAGCCCGCCCGTAATTTCTATGATTGAAGCGCGAAGCCGGTTCTAAATCTATTGCAGTCTCGATTTCGGCGATGGCTTCGTCATGACGGCCCCGCCCCATCAGGTAGCGGGAGTAGATCTCGTGCGCTTGAGCGGAATTCGGATCCAGTTCGATGGCGCGTTTGCACTCTCGTTCTGCACCGGAAAAATCCCATTCGTATAAGTACTTGTTCTCACACAGTGCGCTATGTGCCTCCGACAGACGGTGGTCTATCGCTAGTGCTTTGTTTATTGCCTCGATTGATCTTTTATAAGTCTCGTGCGTGCTAATCGGTGAATAAATACTGAGCGTGCGATGTGCATATGCCAGGCCTGCCCATGCTTGTGCGTAGTTGGGGTCAAGGTCGACCGCCTGCTGCAAGGCCTCAATAGCTTTTTGCGTATCGGCGAGATTTCTATTGTTAGCCAAATACATTCCGTGCAAATACAGACGATGCGCTTCTCGGTTAGTCGTGCCGCCGGCACTGTTGTTTCGACGGCCCGTAACGTAGGCCCAACTGACAGCACCCGCTAAGAGAACAACCGCGATGCCAGTGAGCACTTTATGACCTTGAATAACTCGAAAGATATTTCGGCGAGTGTGCCCCGCGGTATGGGTTGGTAGGTGCGGTAATGTGGCCAAGCTCCGCCGTGCCACAGCCTTGTTTTGACCAGCTTCCAAACGCGCGCGTACTTCGAGCTCTTCCTGCAAGCTCTTCAGGTCGTTTGCCATTGTGCTCGCATCGTCGTAGCGCTTAGTGCGGTCTTTACTCAGAGCCTTCAAGACAATTTGTTTGAGTTCATCAGGAACCGCGCTGTCCATGCCGGGAGGCTCTTTTTGGAGGATTTCGTTCACGACCTGACGGTGAGTCTCGCCGGTGAATGGCACGCGTCCCTGGATCATTTCATAGATTACGACTGCCAGACTCCAGACATCGGTTCGCGCATCAACCGTTTCCCCTCGTGCCTGCTCCGGCGACATGTACGCGGTCGTCCCCATGATCAAGCCGCTCTCGATCTCCGAATTCCCACTGCCGGTCAACTTCGCGAGTCCAAAGTCCAGCACCTTAACGACACCATCGCTGCGCAACATGATGTTCTCGGGCTTGATATCGCGGTGAACGATACCCGCTTGATGAGCGGCGCGCAGGGCCGACGCAATCTGAACCGCAATACCTGCAATTTCGCGAACGCTCAACTCTGTATTCAACATTCGTTGTCTCAGAGTCTCGCCGTCGACGTACTCTGTGGCCATGAAGTGGATGGCGTCTCCCTCGCCAATCTCGTGGATGGTGACGATGTTTGGGTGATTTAGTGCCGACGCGGTGCGCGCCTCCTGTTCGAGCCGTTGAACGTGATTGGGGTCACGGAGATTGGAGAAGGGAAGAAGCTTTAGCGCGACTTTTCGTCCGAGGCGCGTGTCTAAAGCCAGGTACACCTGGCCCATCCCGCCTTTGCCGAGCGTCGAAATCACCTCGTAATTTCCCAGATTCTGTCCGGTGAGCAGGACCGGATTTCGATCGACGAATAAATTCCCGGCGGGTTGATTCATGAAAC
>JBIOUJ010000296.1:0-50694 GCA_044867025.1 Pyrinomonadaceae bacterium
GAGTTAACTCCAACCAAGGGCACTGCACCGTCACGCGGAACGCGCGTCCTTTTGCCCTACCTGATCCTCATGCTGGGCTTCTGCTTTACTCTGCTCGTTTACCACTACTTTTCCAAGCTCACTCGCGAACAGGACTCCATACGATTCCAGAGCTCCGTTCAGGAGATTCAGAACCAGATCCGGCTCAGAATCGAGACTTCAATCACGCTGTTGCGCGCCGGCACCGGTCTCTTCGCCGCCAGTCATTCAGTTGACGCTGGTGAGTTTGAGCGCTTTGTCGACCAAATCGAACTCGGCAAGAACTATCCGGGAGTTCAGGGCATCGGTTTCTCACGTCGCTTTACCCGCGCTGAAATGCCGGGTGTTATCGCCTCCATGCAACGCGAGCGACTGGACGAAGGCTTCAAGGTCTGGCCGAACGATGTGCCTCGTAACGAATACACGTCGATTCTCTACCTTCAGCCAGCCACGGATCTAAACAAAATCGCCATTGGCTATGACATGTTAACTGAGCCGATCCGCCGGCGCGCGATGGAAAGGGCTCGCGACACAGGATTGCCGACTGCTTCGGGACGCGTAATGCTGGTCCAGGAGCGCGATGCCCCGCAAAAACAGTGGGGTTTCTTGATCTATGTACCGGTCTATCGCAACAACGCGCTGCTCTCAACGGAGGAAGACCGCCGTGCAGCGCTTGTCGGATATGTTTACAGCCCTTACCGCATTGACGATTTCCTACAGCCTGTCACAGCAGATAAGACTCGTGACATCGCTTTTCAGGTTTATGACGGCACGGATATCCAGCCCGGTACTTTACTGACCGTCGCTCCCATCGAAGCGGCCAAGGAGCCGTTGTTCTACGATGAAAAGACCCTCGACGTTGCCGGTCACAAATGGACGTTGACGTATGCGACCAAGCCTTCATTCGAGCGGGGCTCGGGTCAACCGCTTCTGAAATACACCGTCGTCATCGGCATTCTTCTGAGCCTGCTGTTTGCTGCCGTAACGCGCGCTGAGATACGCGCTCGCACCCGCGCTGAACATGCGGCGGAAGAAGTTACACAATCAGAAGCCACGATCAGGCAGACACTCAGCGAACGCGAACACGCGGAGGAAGCTTTACGCGAGGCGTCACACGCGTTGAATGAAGCGAACGAGCGCGCGCTTCTCGAATACGAACGCATGCTCGAACGAATCAAAGGATTGGCCCAGACGCTCGGGACTGCAAGAGAACTGACGGCAGTATTTCGCGGCTTGAGGGAGTTCACGAACGTCTCTGTTCCATGCAATGGTTTTTTCGTTTCACTTTACGACCCGATTCGTGATGTTCGCACTGCGTGTTACGGATGGGCCGATGGCGACGAGTTGGATGTTTCTGCATTGCCTCCTATGTCGGTGTCGACGCTTGGTGCAAATAGCCGTGCGGTGCGCACCCGTGAAGTGATTATCACCAACGATTACATGCAGTCGCAGCGCGGGCGACCACACGTAATCGTTGGCCCGGACAATGGGTTGCGACCGGAGTCGTCGATGGCTGTGCCGATGGCGGTGATGGGAAGAATCATCGGTACGATCGAGGTCCAAAGTTATCAGGCTAACGTTTATCGTCCCGAACATGCGACGGCGATGAGCATGGCGGCAAATCTTACGGCCGTTGCGATCGAGAATGTTCGTCTCCTGAAACTCGAACGCACTGCGAGGGAAGCTGCTGAAGAATCGAACCGCTTGAAGGATGAGTTTCTCGCGACGGTTTCACACGAGCTGCGCACACCGCTGACCGCGATACTCGGTTGGTCCAGAATGCTGGAAGGTGGAGACCTCGACGATGCGGTTGTACAACAAGCGGTAGAAACGATCGGGCGCAATGCGCGAGCGCAGGCGCAGATCGTCGACGACATCCTCGACGTGTCGCGAATCATCACGGGAAATCTTTATCTCGAGCTACAGCCGATGGAAGTCGTTCCAGTGATCGAGAATGCGATCAACGTGATCCGTCCGACTGCTGACGCAAAGGGAATCAGCATCGAGACTTATTTCAACGCGAAGCCGGCGATGATTTCGGGCGACGCGAACAGGCTGCAACAGGTGGTCTGGAACTTGTTGTCGAACGCGGTGAAGTTTACCGAGAACGGCGGTCGTGTATGCGTGAAAGTTTCGCAGGTCGGATCGGCTGTTGAGATCAGCGTTTCTGACACCGGTCAGGGAATCAGGCCGGAGTTTCTGCCCTACGTTTTTGAACGCTTCCGGCAGGCTGACAGCACGACGACACGACAGCACGGCGGTCTCGGTCTTGGCCTCGCAATCGCACGGCATCTCGTCGAAATACACGGCGGATCGATCAAGGCCGAGAGTAAGGGCCAAGGTCGGGGTGCGACGTTCAGGATTCGATTGCCGCTGGTAGACGCCGCCGCAGGAGCGGCTGATTTCGGTGATGAAGATCAATTCAAAATGGCGAAGTCGCCACAGCTTTTGTCGGGCCTCAACGTTCTGCTTGTCGACGACGATTCTGATACGCTCACGTTGATGGCGACTGCGCTCACTAAACGACAGGCTAACGTAACTGCCGTATCGTCTGCGGGCGAGGCGATCCAGGCGATCACGCGAAAGCGACCGGACGTGCTCGTGTCAGACATTGCGATGCCGGACGAAGATGGTTACGGTTTGATCGAAAAGATCCGGCGGCTCGAAAATGGTGAGACGCAAAATATCCCGGCGGTTGCGATCACGGCGTATGCGAAAGAGGAGGATCGCGAGCGAGCGCTGTCTTCCGGTTTTCAGATCTATCTCGCCAAGCCGGTGGAGTTAACGGAGTTGATTTCAGTGGTCGCACGTGCGGCGCGTCGAGATTTTTAGCACAGGATTGTCAAAAACGACTTTCGTACAAAGTAGTAATGACTGTAACCCGAATCGACGACATTCAGATGGCTTATACAGAGGCAGGCATGGGCCGGCCTGTCGTGCTCATTCATGGCTATCCTTTCAATCGCTCACTTTGGAATGAACAAGTCGCGGTGTTGAGTAGCAGTTATCGCGTGATCACGCCTGACTTGCGCGGATCTGGTGAAACCGATTCTTCTCCGGGTCCTGCGACGATGAACCGTATGGCGGATGACGTCGCGCGGCTGATGGACCATCTGGGAATCGCGCAAGCCGTGATTGGCGGATTGTCGATGGGCGGCTATGTCGCGCTCGCGTTCTACAAACAGTTCCCGTCTCGTGTGCGCGCCCTTGTTCTGGCTGACACGCGCGCGTCCGCAGATACCGAAGAAGCAAAACAAACACGCGCGCAGCAGGCACAAAAGGCACTGTCCGAAGGGATGGCCGGGATCGCCGATGCGATGTTGCCGAAACTTCTGACGCCGGAGACTGTGAGTAAGCGGCCGGAGGTCGTGAAGCGTGTTCGCGACATGATGTTGAAAACAAAACCCGAGGGCGCGGCGTCGGCGTTGTTGGGAATGGCCGAGCGAGAGGATCAGACGTCGCTGCTCCCGGCGATCACTTCGCCAACGTTGATTCTCGTTGGGGCGGAAGACGCGATCACGCCGGTTGGCGACAGTGAGAAAATGCATAACGCGATTGCGGGTTCGCGTTTGGTTGTAATCGAAAATGCGGGTCATGTTTCGAACCTCGAACGGACCGACGAGTTCAATCAGAACCTCGTTGATTTTTTGAGAAATGCCGGCGCATAAAAAATTCACGATTGAGGAACGCGTGCGCTGGGGCGACGTGGATGCGGCACGCATCATTTTCTACGGCGCGTACATTCACTTTTTCGAGTTTGCGGAAACAGAGCTGTTTCGCGAGGTTGGTCTCGATTATGGCACGATGTTCGACGAGCTTAAGATCTGGTTGCCGCGCGTGCATCTCGAGTGTGACTTTCATCGCGCGGCCACGTTGGATGATGTTTTGGAAGTGAGAGTTTGGGTCGGGCGGTTTGGGACGAAGTCGATGAAGTTGAATTTCGAGGTGCGTCGAAAGGGATCGGAAGAGCTCGTGGCGACGGCGCACTTTGTTTTGTCGGCAGTGAATCAGGAGACGTTTGAAACTGTTCCGATTCCGTCGGAGCTGCGCGAAAAGCTGGCTCCGTACAATGCAAACGAAGAGAAATGAGTGGCCTCGACGAAAAGGAGATCGATCGCGATCCGATCAGGCAGTTTCAAGTCTGGCTTGATGACGCAATCGCCGCGAACATCCCGCTGGCTGAAGCGATGACGCTCGCAACGGCGACGCCTGACGGCAGGCCTGCGGCGCGCATGGTGTTGCTCAAACAGGTGGACCACAACGGTTTTGTTTTCTTCACCAATTATCGAAGCGCGAAGGCACGGCAACTGGATGCGAATCCATACGCGGCTCTGGTTTTTTACTGGAACCTGCTCGAGCGACAGGTGCGCGTCGAGGGGAGCGTTGTCAGGACTTCGGCGGAAGAGTCGCGCGAATACTTTCAAACTCGTCCGCGCGAGAGCCAGATTGGCGCCTGGGCTTCTGAGCAAAGCGAAGTGATCGCCGGGCGTGATGTTCTCGAACAACGCGCGCAGGAGTTAGAGACGTTGTACTGCGACAGGGAGATCGACTGCCCGGAATATTGGGGTGGCTATCGATTGAAGCCGGAGCGAATTGAGTTTTGGAAAGGCCGCATTGGCCGCCTTCACGATCGAATCCTGTACGAACTCACCTCTGACAGCACCTGGACCATCAGCCGCCTCGCTCCATGATTTGAGCCGCAAAAAAGCACAAAGATTTTTGTGTGCTTCTTTGTGCCCCTTTGTGGCCCTAAAACAGTCGCGTGAAGAAACGAATGCCGATAATCCTCATCTCATTACCTTCACGAACAACCGCATACTCGCCGATCTGATAATACGGCTCATCAAGCCCCAGCACTCTTCCTCTGCTGTACGCCGTCAACGGCTTAACTACGTCGTTTGGCGGCTCTAACTTCGTTGAAAGCACTTCTTGCTTGAACTTGCGGATCCGTTCAGCTACGTCAGGACGATCTTTGGCTAGTCGTTCGAGATGCGCGCGCAGGTACGCGGCGTCGCGCCTCAACTGAAGCGAGAATGCGCGAAACCTGCTCGGCGCTTTTGGTGCTTTACGTTCGAATATCGCTTTTATCCTGGGCGGAAAGAACACTGCCTCATCGCGTTTGGTGTCGGGACTCATCAGCGGCATCATCAGATAAAGTATTAGCATTCGACTCTTGAATGCATCGATCAGCAAAGCGTCGTTCACCTGCGCCGTGTCGATGTTCCCAAACTCACCTTCCGCGATCGCGATCTCCCTGCGTCGCGCCGGGCTCTTTGTGAAAGTCGCTTCAAAGGCGCGATTGAAATCGAGGTCCTCCGCCATCAGCGTTTGAAACTTCTGGCACACCTCGTAAGCTTCGACAACCTCACGCGGCTGCTGCGGCACACTTAAAGTGAGAATGATCAGGAATAAAAACATGCTGTTGAATTTAGACAGGCCGGAGCGCGCTCTTCACGAGTTTCTTCTTCAGATCCGTGTATCCCTGCTCCCCGGCGACGAGATCTCCTAACACTCGCTTCACACCACGATGCCCGCGAGCAAATTCGATCATGCGCTCCGTGAATGGCGCGCCCCAGAAGTTTCCGTAAAAGCGCCGGCGCATCTGGGCCGCGCGACGAAGTTCCGCGCCGAAGTCTGCACGCCACAGTTGTTCATAAGAACGCAAGTCGCCGCTCAGATGAGCCTGGGCCAACAGTTCCGCGGATCGCAACGCATAATAAATGCCCTCGCCGGTAACTGGGTCCGCGAATCCAGCAGCGTCGCCCAGCAACGCCCAATCGTCGCCGCAAGTTGTTCGTTGGTCCCACGTCTCTGCTGCCAGACCTGGAATGCGCGCGGCGTAGCGTTCCGCAGTTGAGTCGAGATGCGCGCGAATGTGCGCCGTCGCGCTCGTATCTTTTTCGACGTCCCAGAACTTAACTTTTGCGCCTTCGCATTGATGGTAATAACCAATCATGAATCGCCACAGTAGGTCGTCGAGTGGCTCGTGCTCGAAAGCGTCTTGCGTCGTGGCGATGCCGAAGGAGATATGATCCGGTCGAGGAAATGCCCACGCGTAACCAACCCATCCCGGCAGAAACGCCACGACCGCCGGCGCCTCGCCGCTCGACGGCAGCGGCGCGCGATAACCAAACGCGACCTCCATATCCGATGGCGGAAGTTTTCCCGCGAGCATTTTTGCGATGCCGCTGTTTGCGCCGTCCGCGCCAACCAACAGCGAACCCTGCCACACGTTCCCACTATCACTCTTGAGCCGCCAACCGTTCTCGGCGCGCTCAACTTTTCTCGCCGAGATCTTCTCGGAGATGACGTGCGCGCCCGCGTCGCGCGCACGATCTCGCAAGTAACAATCAAACGCAATGCGCGAGTAGATCGCGAATGGCTCGGCCAGTTCCAGGTGCAGCTTTTTACTTGACGGCGAATACAGGTCGAGCTCGTGTATCGTGCGGCCGACCGCATTCAACAACTGTGGCCATGCTTTCAATGCCTTCGCTGTCACACCGCCACCACACGCCTTCGGTTCGCCTTCGGGGCGACCATCAAAGAGCGCCACCCGTGCACCGCTGTTTGCGAGTAGCTCTGCGGCAAAAGACCCCGCCGGGCCAGCGCCCACAATCAATAAATCATAATGCGTCATACAGTCAGTATTGTGACCGGGTTCTCCGGAGCGTAGAATAACAGCCGTTCCCTCCAAAACACGAAAGACGTGCGATGACCCAGAGCTCTCTAGTCTTTTCCGCTATTGCTCCGCATCCTCCGATCATGGTGCCGGAAGTAGGTCGCGAATCGATAGCGGGCGTCGTTGATTCGATCGATGCGATGGCAGAGCTCACGCGGCGGCTAATCGACAGCGGCGCCGAGTCGGTCGTCGTGATCTCGCCGCACGCTCCACTCGAAGCCGATTCGTTTGTTGCATATGACGGGCCCGAAGTCTACGGCGATTTCGCAAACTTCCGCGCGCCTGAAGCGACTTTTGCTCTAAGAGTTGACGAGGAGTTGCTGGAAGCGATCAAAAAAGCTGCCGCATCGCAAAACTTTTGCGTGTCGACGCTGCGCGAGCACGACCTCGATCACGGCACCGCAGTGCCACTCTATTTCCTGCTTCAAAACGGTTGGGAAGGTCGCGTCGTGACTCTTGGTTACAGCTTTCTTTCAAACGAGGATCACATTCGTTTTGGATCGTGCATTAAGAGCGCCGTGGATCAAGTTGGACGGCGCGTCGCGTTCATCGCCAGTGGCGACTTGAGTCACCGGCTCAAACCACAGGCGCCCGCCGGCTACAATCCCAATGCGCACGTGTTTGACGAACAAGTGGTGGACGCGTTGCGTTCGAACGTTCCGCAAAGGATCGTCGACATCGATCACAACTTGCGAAGGCTCGCGGGTGAGTGTGGATACCGGTCGATGTTGGTTGCGATCGGTGTTAGCTCCGATTTGCCTCTGTCGTGTGAAGTGCTGAATTACGAAGCGCCTTTTGGTGTTGGATATTTAGTCGCGCAACTAACTCATCAACCAGGACCTGCGCAGCATGAAGTTGAACCGGCAACGTTGGCTCGCAAGGCGGTGGAGGAGTTTGTTCGTTCAGGGACGGTGCTGCGTCCAGCAGTGCGCGGAGGTTTTCTCGGAGCGCGTGCCCCGTGCTTTGTGTCGTTGAAAACTCTCGACGGCGATTTGCGCGGTTGTATCGGAACGATCGAGCCAGCAAAAGAGACGCTTGCGGAAGAGATAGTCGCGAACGCAATCAGTGCGGCCACGAACGATCCTCGCTTCGACGCGGTCGTGGAAGATGAGTTAACGAACCTGCGTTACTCAGTTGACGTACTTCAGCCACCCGAACCAGCGAAGATCGAAGAACTGGATCCGCGAGTGTTTGGCGTAATCGTGGAAGATGAGAGCGGCTCGCGACGAGGTTTACTACTTCCCGACATCCCCGGAATCAACGACGTAGAACACCAGGTCGACATCGCCGCGCGCAAGGCCGGCATTTCGCGCGGCGAGCCATTCAAATTATCTCGATTCACGGTGGAGCGATTCCGGGAAGAGAGTACACAAAAGGCACAAAAGGAATAACCCATTTCCTTCTTTGTGCCTTTTTGTGTCCCTATTTGTGCCCTTTTGTGGCTATACGTCGAGGTTGCGAACGTCGAGCGCGTTATCTTCAATGAACTTCCGCCGTGGCTCGACCGCATCACCCATCAAAACGGTGAAAATCTCATCGGTCTCGACCGCATCGTCGATCCTGACTTTCAACAGCGTACGTTTCGCCGGATCCATCGTGGTTTCCCAAAGCTGTTCGGGATTCATCTCGCCCAGCCCTTTGTAACGCTGAATCGACAAGTCCTTCTTCGCGGCCGCTAAAACCTTCTCGAGTAGCGCCTCCCGCGTTGGAATCTCTTCGCTCGCCCCGTTCTCTCCCGAGATAAACGGCGCCGCCAGCTCGTCTTCCAAATTCTTGAAGAGTTCGACAGCTTTCTGAAACTCGACGTAGCTGGCGAAGTTCCAGTCGATCACGAGATTCACACCGGTGTTGGTTGTCGTCTCGATTTCCCACAGCCCGTGTTCTTCGTCGCTGGTCAGCTCGGTCTTGTAACCGGCTTTATCGAGGGCCCCTTCAATCTTCGCCATCAAGTCTTCGTCCTGGAAGACTTTTCGCAGGTTAAGTTCCTCCTTGCGCAGGACACCTTTGCGACCGCTTAACGATTCGAGCAACACGTTCAGCATATGAGCATCGCCAGCGAGGCGCCGAGCAGCACGCTCACAGTAACGTTTAAAATCAACCATCTTCTCAAGCGATTTAGCTAACTCACGCCCTTCAATCGGCTGTCCAGCGTTCGCCGGTTTCACACTCATATCGCCAGTCGCCTGACGCATCAGGTAACGAATCATCGAGCTTTCGTCCTTGATGTACTCTTCCTTCTTCCCACGCTTTACTTTGAACAACGGCGGCTGGGCGATGTAGACGTGTCCACCTTCGACGAGTGCCGGCATCTGGCGGTAGAAGAAGGTCAAAAGCAGTGTCCGGATGTGCGAACCGTCCACGTCGGCGTCCGTCATCAGGATGATCGTGTGATATCGAAGCTTGTTGATATCGAAATCGTCTTTGCCGATGCCGGTGCCGAGGGCCGTAATCAGCGACTTGATTTCACTGTGGCCCAGCATCTTGTCGAAACGTGCTTTCTCGACGTTCAGGATCTTGCCCTTCAGCGGCAGGATCGCCTGGTTCTTTCGATCGCGCCCCTGCTTGGCTGAACCGCCGGCCGAATCGCCCTCCACGATGTAGATCTCGGAAAGCTGAGGATCGCGCTCCTGGCAGTCGGCCAATTTACCGGGCAGCATGCTCGAGCCCATTGCGCCCTTGCGGACGATTTCCCGGGCCTTGCGAGCCGCTTCACGCGCCCGCGCTGCATCGAGCGCCTTCCCGACAATCTTTCGCGCCACAGGCGGGTTCTGCTCAAAAAACTCGGTCAGCCGATCGTTAAGAAACGACTCAACGGCGCCCTTCACGTCTGAATTCAGTTTGCCTTTCGTCTGGCCTTCAAACTGCGGTTGCGGCAGCTTCACCGAAATCACGGCCACCAAACCCTCACGTACGTCGTCGCCAGTCAACGAACCTTTGAAGTTCTTTGCCAGGCCGGACGACTGCGCGTAGGCGTTGATCGTTCTCGTGAACGCGGACCGGAATCCCGAAAGGTGCGTGCCTCCGTCTACCGTGTTGATGTTGTTCGCAAACGAATAGACCTTTTCGTCGTAGCCGTCGTTGTACTGGATGGCGACCTCGATTGAGAGATTCTCGCCTTCCTTTTCGAAGTAGATCGGCTTGTCGTGCAGCGTCGACTTGTTCTTGTTCAGGTGCTTAACGAATTCGGCAATTCCGCCCTTGTAATAGAACTCATGCGAACGCTCCGGATCTTCACGCTCGTCCTTGATCGTGATCCGAATTCCCTTGTTCAGAAATGCCTTTTCGCGAAGCCGTTCTGAGAGCTTGTCGAAGCTGAATGCCGTTTCGGTAAAGATTTGCTGATCGGGCTTGAAGGTGACTTTCGTTCCGCGCTTCCGAGTCTTTCCCGTTTGCTTGAGTGCAGCAACCGGAATCCCGCGCGCATATTCCTGCTCGTAGGTTTTGTTATCGCGCCAGATCTCGAGATGCAGTTTTTCGGAAAGGAAGTTGACGCACGAAACACCGACACCGTGTAGACCACCCGAAACCTTGTAAGCGTTTGAATCAAACTTGCCGCCGGCGTGAAGCTTGGTCATAACCACTTCCGCGGCCGATCGCTTTTCCTTCTTTAGTTCGTCGACGGGAATTCCACGTCCGTTATCAATAACCGTGATCGAATTGTCGAGATGAATAGTTACTTCAACCGAGTCGCAAAAACCTGCCAATGCTTCGTCAATCGAATTGTCGACCACTTCGTACACAAGATGGTGCAGACCAATCTCTCCGGTCGATCCGATATACATCGCCGGACGCTTACGCACTGCGTCGCGCCCTTCTAAAACTGTGATCGATGTTGAATCGTAAGCCATACTTTTCTTTTGCGTTAAATTAGTTCCTGCTGTTACCAATAGATTCTCCTAACACCGTATCAAACACCCGGACCGCTGATCGCGAGTGAGGACTCGGCCCTGCTATGACACACTTTACCGTCCTCAATCTCGTATACATTGGCCCTGGAAAAGAAACCTTCAACGTGGGAGCGTTTTGAAGTTGTGATGAAGGTCTGCGTGCGATTCTCAAGATATTCCAGAAGGCGTTTTATCCTACTTTCATCCAGTTCCGCGTCTACATCGTCGATGATAAAAACCGGATGGTCAGTCGCGGTCGAATTATACAACGAAATTGCCGCTAAGTCTAATAGTAACAATGCGCTACGTTGCTGTCCGGAGCTTCCGTAAACCCTTATTTCCCGCCCGTCCAGAAGCACCTCCAAATCGTCTCTGTGAGGACCGATCAACGCATATCCGGCAGAGACTTCGGCCGGCAGCCGAGCAGCGATTCTCGACCGCAGAAGCGACTCGTAATCCGTTAGATCTCCTTTGCCCTCAAGTGATGAGACATAACGAGTTGTAACGTCTCTCCGTTCGAATAACCGGCGCTCGAGCACCTCATTCAAACCCGCAACATACTCTTCGCGAGTTCGATGAATGAGCCCGCCTAAACGGACCAACTGGTCGTTCCATGGTCCCAACAGATCCTCTGTCTTCTCAAGACTGAACTCACCTTCGTTCGCGAGTTGCAGTACACGATTTTTTTGCTTGATGACTTTGTTGTAGTCGGAAAGTGTTTTGAGGTATCCCGGTCTAAGCGATGATATACCGCGATCGATGAAACGTCTGCGAGCTTCAGGAATGCCACGCACGACTTCCAGATCCGTAGCTGTGAATGAGAAGACCTGAAGCTGAGTTAAATACCGTGCGAGTGTTTCGCGTTTCGAGTTGACGAGGATCGTCTTGGAATTATCCTGAAGGCTGACTTGTAATTCTCGCTGAAGATCGATTCCGGTGGTAACCGTTCCTCTTACGATCGCTAACTGCTCACCGAACTTGATTGCTTCCTGGAGACGCTGCGTGCGAAACGACTTGGTCCGGGCCAGGAGATAAATCGCTTCTAACCAGTTCGTTTTGCCCTGCCCGTTATTTCCGTAAATGATATTGAGTCTTGGGCCCCACTCGATTCTCCCACTCAAATTACGAAAATTTGTTGCTTCAATCGCCGCAAGCAGCATGCGTCGATATTAAGCCACAAAGAGACACAAAGACAGCATCATTTATTTCAGTGATCAAATACGCATCGGCATGACGACGTACTTGTAGTCGTAGTCGCCATTCTCAGACGGATGTAGCTGCGCTTGTGAGTTGCCGTCTTTGAATTCAAACGCGACTTTCGCATCGCCTACGACGTTCAGAAACTCCTGAAGGTATTGAGCATTGAAGCCGATATCGGTTACATCGCCGGCGTATTCGGTTTGGATTGTTTCGTTTGCTTCGCCCTCTTCTGCATTTTGAGAACTGATGACTAACTGATTTGGCTCGAGATGAAAGCGAATGGCGTGCGATCTTTCGTCGGCCATCAATGCAACACGACGAATCGCAAGATTAAGTAAGCTACTGTTGAATTCAACCGATTTATCGTTGTTCTTGGGCATTACCATTTCGTAGTTCGGAAACTGCCCGTACAACATTCGCGAAATCAAGAGTCTTGGTCCAACCTGGAAATAGATGTGATTCTCATCCATTCCGAGACTGATCTCTTCGTCAAAATTTGCAGTCAGTTTGGTCAATTCCGCTAACGTCTTCCGAGGAATGAGCGTATCGATCGTTTCTTTCCCGTTACTAACGAGGTCTTTCTTTTCGACAAACGCGAGTCGATGACCGTCAGTCGTAACCATGCGCGCGCCCGTGCCGTCCAGGACGAACTTCGCGCCGGAAAGGGTGTAACGTGATTCTTCTTGAGTGATGGCGAAAATCGTTCGGTCGATGAATGTCTTGATTACGCCGGCGGGAAGCTTCGTAGGCGCCGACTTGAACGAGGGAACTTCCGGAAATGCGTCCCGCGCGACACCAACCATCTTGAATCGAGCTCGATCGCATTTCACTGTGACCCACTCGTTGTCTTCCTTCTTGAAACTAACCGGCGCATCCGGAAGCAGTCGCGCTATCTCAAAAAGTTTTCGCGCCTGAACACACATCGAGCCCGGCGTCGTGATCTCTTCCGCATCCATGTCACAGCGAACCGTTACATCGAGATCGGTGCCGGTGATTCGAATCGTGGTTTCACCAACTGACTCGATGAGTATGTTTGAGAGCACCGGAATAGTATTCTTCTTTTCGACGACGCCTTGAACGAACCCGAGTTCTTTTTGCAGGTTCTGTTTACTCACTACGAATTGCATTGCAATCACTCCTTCGGATAATCCACATGCGCCGCGCGTTTCTTCTAACACCAGAATCAAATCAATTAAGAAGATCTAGTAGTAGCAGTAGGTGCCTGTGGATCTGTGAATAACTAGCTAAACTGAACAATCAAAGAAACTTACGACGCTCGCTGCCCTGTGGAAGCCTGTTGAAAACTCCACTCACAGTTTCGGAAAAAATTTGAAGTCGTGAACATTAACACATTTCCACAAAACGTTCGTTGTTGATTGTGAAAAAAGTCGGTGCTGCGCCGCGCGCGTAAGGCTATTTTTGCAACGACTCCGTGAGTTCGCTGATGAGTCTTTGCAGCGTTTCGTCTGTTAAGACAAGCGACTCAATTTTTTCGACCGAGTGAATAACTGTGGTGTGATGTTTTCCACCGAAGGCGCGACCAATCTCCGGATAGCTGTGTTTCGTTAAGTGCTTGCAGAGATACATCGCCACCTGTCGAGGATGTGAGATCTTCTGAGCGTTGTTTTTGGAAATCAATTCTTCAATGGTGAGCTTGTACGTTGACGCCACCAGTTTCTGAATCTGCTGAATCGTAACAACGCCGGATTCCTCTTCCTTCGAGATGTTTCTGATCGCATCTTGCGCCAGGCTTTTGGAAATCGCTTCTCCGCGAAGTGAAGAAATCGCGATCAGACGGACGAGCGAACCTTCCAACTCTCGAATGTTGCTCTTGACTCGGCCGGCGATGAACATCGCGACATCATCAGGTATCGAAATACCGATGACCTCCGCCTTCCTTTTTACGATCGCGATTTTCGTTTCGAGGTCGGGTGGTTCGATGTCGGCGATGAGTCCCCATTCAAAGCGAGAGTGCAGACGTTCTTCCAGCGTAGGGATTTCCCTGGGCGGACAATCCGAGCTGATCACAATCTGCTTTTGTTGATCGTAAAGCGCGTTGAAAGTATGAAAGAACTCTTCCTGCGTGCGCTCTTTGCCGGCCATGAACTGGACGTCGTCGATTAAGAGCACGTCGACAGAGCGATACTTCTCGCGAAAACTCTGTGTCTTATCGTAGCGAATCGCGTTGATCAGATCGTTCATGAATCGCTCAGACGATATGTAACAGAGTTTGAGATGTTGATTGCGCGACTTGATCGCGTGACCACAGGCGTGCATCAGGTGAGTCTTGCCGAGTCCCACGCCTCCGTAGAGGTAAAGAGGGTTGTACGTGCGTCCAGGCGCTTCAGCGACCGCTAGTGACGCAGCATGCGCAAACTGATTACACGAACCGACGACAAAACTCTCGTACGTGTATTTCGAACTGAGCGAAGGTTCCGATTGCGTTAAAGGAACCGGATCAGTAATCGAGATGACCGGAGTGACGGTGTTTTCCAACTCGAGAACAGGTTCAGAAGCGGGGAGAGTTATCTGTTCCGGAATCCAATCCGCAGCTTTGCCGACAACCCAACCGACTGAATAACCCGCCAGTTTCAGTTCATTCAGAGACTCGGCCAACACCGGGCCGTAGTTGCTGACGACAGTGTCTTTGACGACCTGGTTCGGAGCGCGGAGACGAATGACGTGCTGAGAGCTGTCGAGGCTTTCGAATTGAATCGGGCTAAACCACGTATCGACAGTTTGTTGATTTAGCCGACCTTTGAGTGAGTGAAGAATCCTGCCCCAAACATTCGTCTCAAAAGAAGTGCTCATCGAAGTTGTGAAAGGAAGACGTCAATTTGACTAAAGACCGCGTAACAAAAGCGTGCGCCTTGGCGGGACGCCCTATTCGCCGAACTCTAACCTACGGCTCTCCCATTGTTCCTTACTTAAATTGGCCAAAAGGCTCCCGCGAGGGCTTTTCCACAATGATTTCCACAGGTGGTGGAAAAAAGCCCGAGTCTTAAAGAGTTACTTTAAAGTCTTTTGATATCAATTAGTTACAGGGCGGTGACTTTCCAAGCCTGCGGAATCTAACATGAAGCTTCGGAATGATCAAGGGATGCAAAAGAATAAAACAGCACCGTCTGATCGCCCTCTCGCAACATCTCGATTCTGCGCAGATCGAGCATCGTTCTCGTACGAAACGTTGTTGAACGGCGATTGTTTATGTCTATCTCTGCGTATCTCTGCGTTCCTCTGCGCCTCTGCGGTTTACTGTTTGTTACTTCTGCTCACCGCAGAGGCGCAGAGGAACTCAGAGATACGCAGAGGGGTCGCCGTTTCTTGACATAAACGGTGGGCGCGATTAGTCTTACGATTTTCGTTTAAAAGGAGAATTCATTTCTATGTCCAAGCGCACTTTTCAACCTAATAACAGACGACGCGCAAAGACACACGGGTTTCGCGCTCGCATGGCCAGCAAGAATGGTCGCCTGGTATTGAAGAGACGTCGCGCCAAAGGAAGAAAGCGGCTGACCCCTGCTCACTATTGAGATGTTGCGGTTAATGCATGCGGAAGTATTTGCGGGATACTGCAGAATTCCAGCACGTCTACCGGAACGGCAAGCGGTTTGATGGCGTATTCATCACCGCGTTTGTTATTGAAAATCAGGAACTCAACCATCGCCTCGGAGTGACAGCTTCAAAAAAGGCGCTGGGAAAAGCGGTGCAGCGAAATCGCGCGAAACGATTGCTTCGCGAGACGTTTCGTTCGAACGAAACATTCTTGCGCGAGCTTGCGAAGAATTATGACTGGGTCCTGAACGCGAAGACCGCAGTCATACATCAAAAGATGGCTGCACCGTGCCAGGAGTTTAAGGGAATAATTGAAAGGGTTGGAAGTTTAGAGGCGCGCGGTTCGATTAAGTAATTTTTAAATGCGTGAAGAGCGTTCTTATCTCATTACTCAAAGTTTATAAGTTGGCGATTTCACCGCTTCTACCTCCTTCGTGCAGATTCATTCCCACGTGCTCGGAATACGCTGTTGATGCGATCTCTCGCTATGGAGCTTTGCGCGGAAGCGGCATGGCGGTACGTCGATTGCTCCGCTGTCACCCGTTTCACCCAGGCGGGTATGATCCGGTTAAGTAATTAGCGGCGGTTGTTGATTACCGCTACACACGATGCAACAAAAACGACTTTTAATTGCTTTAGTACTCTCCTCAGTCATTCTGTTTTTGTGGAGCTATTTTTTCCCACCTACTACTCCGCCGAATCCAAACGCCGCAGCAACACCTTCTCCGGCAGCCACAGCTACAGCAGTTGTGACGCAAACGCCAGGACCCGTAGCTCCAACTGCGCAAGCCGCTCCACTGCCGGCTCCGGTTAATACTGCGCCGCAACGAACCATAACCATTCGAACTCCGCTCTACGACGCGAAGTTCGACACGCTCGGCGCAGAACCAGTCAGTTGGATAATAAAGAAGAACAAGCAGAGCCAGACTCCCATCTACTCTGTAGGCGGAAGGAAGGAAGAGAAGAAACCGCTCGAGCTGATCTCGTCTGAGGGTTTGAATCGTCAGCCACGCATGGTCCCGTTGCAGTTGCAAACCGGCGACCCCGCGTTGGACACGCTGCTGAGCTCGTCGACTTACAGAGTGGAAGGCGTCGATGTTGCCAACGGCGACGTTGGTTTGGACCTTCAGCCAGGCGAAAAGAAGCAGCTCACGTTTGTGCTGGAAGATCCGAGTGGAGTCCAGGTCAGGAAAGCGTTCGTCTTCGACGCGGAGCAGTATGCAACAGATCTGTCGCTTCTCGTGAAGCGCGGCGATCAGACGATACCTCAAGTAAAGATTACGATTGGTCCGAGCATTGGCGATCAGGGTGTTAGCCAGCACACGTTCTATTCGGTTGCGCCAGAGGCCGTGGCTCTCGTCAATGGAAAACTCGAACGCCATGTCGCGGCCGCGATCAATGGCAACAAGAACAGCCCCGACCGGCTCGCCTTGACTGGTCAACTCGATTGGGCTGGAGTTGCGGACACGTACTTTGCGATGGTCGCAGTGCCGGCGCGAATGACCGAGGGACTTGAATACAAGAGCGTCGCATACGAGTACAAGCACAACGGCGGCAGTCCCGAGAAGCGAATTCTGATAACAGGACTCGTACCCGTGCCCTCAGATGGTTCGCGTAACATCATCTATTCGGGTCCGAAGGATCATTATCTTCTTACCGAGTCGAACAAATACATTTCCGGTGCGATCCAGCGACCGATCGACGTCGGCGGTTTGATCGACTACGGGTTCCTCGGTTGGCTCTCCAGGCCCATCGCAATACCGCTACTGCAAGCGATCACGTATCTGTACCACCTGACCGGCAGTTATGGTCTTGCCATTATTCTTCTCACAATCTTCATCTACTCGCTCTTCTTTCCGCTGAAGTGGCGCTCATCAAAGGCGATGAAGCAGGCGGCGAAGCTGCAGCCGCAGATGAAAGAACTGCAAGAGAAGATGAAGGGATTGAAACCGAACGATCCGCGTTTGAAAGAATTGCAGATGGACCAGCTCCGGCTGATGAAAGAAGGCAACATGCTGGGCGGTTGCTTGCCTCTGCTCATTCAGTTTCCGTTTCTCTTTGCGATCTACAGAGCGATCACCATATCGCTTGATTTTCGACAAGCGAGTTTTCTTTGGATTCCCGATCTCTCCGCGGCTGAACCATACTTCATTCATATTCTGCCGATCCTGATGACGGGCACGATGGTGGTGCTGCAACTTGTGACACCGACGCCGGCGCAGGATCCTTTGCAGAAGAAGATGATGGCGATCGGTATGCCGCTCTTCATGCTCTACATTTTGTGGACGGCGCCGTCGGGTTTAGTTTTATATTGGCTCGTTGGTAATATCGTCGGGTTCACCCAACAGTTCCTGATCAATCGTTGGACCAAAACCGACGAGGAGGTTTCAGTGCCGCCGCCGGCGCAAGGACCTCGCAGAAAAAAAAAGATTGATGCAACGGCGTCCGGTTAGCGAAGGATCGATTCGATGACAGAGGTCACTCAACAGGCTGCGGAGTTTCTCGAAAACGTCTTCGAGATGACAGGCCTGCAATTGCGCGTCACCGTAAAGCAGGGCATTACGGGCGAGGTGTTGGACATCGAAGGTCACGACGCCGAGTTGTTGCAATCGCAAACCGGTGAATTACTCGAGGCGCTGCAACACCTCGTTAACCAGGTTTTTGGAAGAAATCTGTCGGCGGGCGAGCGGCTCGTCTGTGATGTGCACGGCTTTCGCGCCACTCGCGAGGCGGAGCTTCAGGCGATGGCGAATCTCGCGGCCAATCGCGTTCGTCAAACCGGCATGGCGTTCACGTTTGAGCCGATGAGCGCGAACGAAAGACGGATTATTCATTTGACGCTGGCGGATAGCCCCGATCTGTTCACCGAGTCGATCGGCGAAGGCTCCGATCGCAAGTTGAGAATTGCCCGCAAGAATTAATACCCTCCGTTTGGTCCGGTCGTTCCATGAGTACCATCGTCGCACTATCAACACCGAGGGGGCGCGGAG
Organism: Pyrinomonadaceae bacterium; assembly: GCA_044867025.1. Classification (GTDB taxonomy): domain Bacteria; phylum Acidobacteriota; class Blastocatellia; order Pyrinomonadales; family Pyrinomonadaceae; genus PSRF01. Next base: position 18,330 of record JBIOUJ010000296.1, read on the forward strand.
CTCTCGCCGTGATTCGCTTAAGCGGTCCGAATGCGATCGCGATCGCGAAGACTCTCGGTGACTTCGACGATGTTGAGCCGCGGCAGGCAAGACTCACAAAGCTAACGCGCCCGGTGGATCAACAGATGTTGGACCAGGTTCTGTTGACGTGCTTTCCAGCACCTCACTCTCTAACAGGTGAAGACGTCGTGGAGATCAGTTGTCATGGATCGCCGGCGATCGTGCGCAGCATCATCGATGCGACACTCGAGCTGGGCGCCGTGCTTGCAGGCCCGGGAGAGTTCACGCTGCGCGCGTTGTCGAATGGAAAAATCAACCTGGCCCAGGCCGAGGCGATTCGAGATCTGATCGCGGCGCAAACTGATGCAGCGGTGAAGCAGGCATCACGCCAGTTGAATGGAGAGTTGTCGAATGCGCTTGGTCCATTCAAAGAGAAACTTGTTGAAGTGATCGTGTTGTTGGAGTCGGCGCTGGAGTTCGTCGAGGAAGATATCCCCGCGCCGCGCGCGAACGAGATCGATCGAGACCTCGCAACTGTGAGTACAGGCGTTGAAAACCTAAGCCAGAGTTACAGCGCCGGACGGCTGCTCCAGGAAGGTGTCAGGGTAACAATAACGGGTCGGCCGAATGTTGGTAAGTCCAGTCTCTTCAACAGTTTAATCGAACGGGAGCGGGCGATTGTGACTGACATTCCTGGCACCACTCGAGATACTTTATCCGAGGCGATCGATCTCGAAGGGATACCCGTAATTCTCACGGACACTGCCGGACTGCGCGAAACAACTGACGGAATCGAGACGTTGGGGATCGAGCGAACTCGTCGCGCGATGGGAGATTCGGATCTCGTGTTGGTCGTGCTTGATGGTTCGACTGATCTTGAAACACCGGATCACGAGTTGATTGCACAAACCGAAAGTGCGCGCCGGCGGGTCGTCTTGAACAAGAGTGATCTTCCGAGCTTTCCTGCGCCATGTTGTATTGAGTCGCTTGAAGCGATTAATGTATCAGCGCGAACCGGTGAGGGGCTTGCGAGTCTGCGTGCAGCGATCCTTGCGAGCTTGAATAGTAATGGACGTGAAGACGGTAGTTTATTGATCACGAATGCCCGTCATTACGATCTGTTGTGCAACACGCAGCGTGAGATCGAAGTCGCGCGTGCTGCTATGCGCGACCGGCACAGCGAAGAGCTGGTGTTGGTGCCTTTGCATAACGCGCTAAGGTTCCTCGGACAGATCACCGGAGAGACAACGACGGAGGATATTCTGTCGGAGATATTCGCAACGTTTTGTATCGGGAAGTAGTGATGTCGTTCGACGAGGACTTCAATGTAATCGTAATCGGCGCGGGTCACGCCGGGTGTGAAGCTGCGTCCGCCGCCGCGCGGCTCGGTGCTGAAACCGGGCTGATCACGCTTAATCTGGATCTCGTCGGGCAGATGTCTTGTAACCCCGCCATCGGTGGAATCGCGAAGGGCCATCTCGTCCGTGAGATTGACGCGCTGGGCGGCATTATGGGCCGCGTCATCGACCGCACGGGAATTCAGTTTCGACTGCTGAATCGTTCTCGTGGACCGGCTGTTCAGTCGCCGCGAGCCCAGGCAGACCGGATGCGATATCGCGCGGAGATGCGTCGAACGCTCGAAGCGACGTCGAATCTGCATCTGCGACAGGGAAAGGTCGTTGACTTCGTCATCCATAAAGGAAAGTTGGCTGGGGTGCTGCTCGAAGACGGAAGACGGTTCGGAGCAGACGCGGTCGTCATCGCTACAGGCACGTTTCTAAATGGGTTGATTCATACGGGCCGTCGAACCTACTCAGGCGGTCGCGCCGGTGAACCGGCGTCGGTCGAGCTTTCGGAAGCGCTGAAGCGACTCGGATTTCCGGTCGGCCGTCTGAAGACCGGAACGCCACCGCGCCTCGATGGCCGGACGATCGACTGGAGCGCTTTTGAGCCGCAGCCTGGCGATCGAGTTCCCGTGCCGTTCTCGTTTTCGACCGATAGCCTCGAGCAGAAGCAGATCCACTGTTACATCGGCTACACGACGAATCAGGTGCACGATGCGATCCGTGAGAACATCGCAGAATCGCCGCTCTATTCGGGAAAGATTAAAGGCGTCGGTCCGCGATACTGTCCTTCTATAGAAGACAAGGTCGTGAAGTTCTCGGATAAGTCGCGACACCAGTTGTTTCTCGAGCCGGAAGGTCACGACACGAACGAGGTGTACTTGAACGGCTTTTCGACGTCGCTTCCGGCGGAGTTGCAACAGGATTTGGTGCGAATGATTCCGGGTCTCGACGAGGCGAGGATCATTCGACCTGGTTATGCGATCGAGTACGACTTCGTTGACCCGCGAGAGCTCGGACCGGATCTGCAAACAGCTCGTCTGCCCGGACTTTTCCATGCGGGGCAGATAAATGGAACGACGGGTTATGAAGAGGCGGCGTGCCAGGGACTTCTGGCGGGAATAAATGCGGCGCTGTACACGCAGGGGCGAGAGTCGTTCAGGGTCCGGCGAGAAGAGTCGTACATCGGTGTGCTTGTCGAGGACCTGATCAAGCAGGGTGTTGATGAGCCGTACCGGATTTTCACGTCTCGGGCGGAGTACCGGCTGGCGTTGCGGTATGACAATGCTGACGAGAGGCTGGAGCGATACGGCAGGGAACTCGGGCTGGTCGGAGATTCGGATTGGGAAAGATTTAATGCGCGGCAAGCGCGACTGGCGCGATTGAGAAGTGCGTTGGACGGAATTCGGTTGCGACGTGCTGATGCGCAGCATGCGGCTGTCTCGGCGCTCATCGGTGCGGACTTGGGCGATTCGATCTCGCTGTCGCAGCTTGCGAAACGGCCGAAGGTGACGCCGGAGTTGATCATGTCGCTGTTGCCGTCGGAGCTGAAACCCGTCACAGATTCTGATCTGAACTCGGTGCTGGCGGACTCGCTGTACGAGGGATATCTCGATTCACACAAAGCGACGATTGCCAGGCTTTACCAGCACGACGCGCTGCGCATCCCGCGGGAGCTGGCTTTCCGAACTGTCAGTGGACTTTCGAATGAGATCGTAGAACGGCTAGACCGGGCCCAGCCACAAACGTTCGGCGAGGCCCGTCGTCTGCCCGGCCTCACGCCCGGCGCCCTCTCAACCCTCCTCGTCTATCTCTCCGCCCAACAAAAATCCGCCTAAAAGCTGGGGGTTGTACTTGGATACCAGTCAGTACTACACCGCAGGTGGTGGGTGCGTGATCGGCATCGGGTATCGCAAGCTCATCGTCGACCCACCCGCTACCGCAGGTGGTACTGACTGTATCCAAGCAAGTCCTATCTTTCCAACAATGTTTCACCCAACAAAAATCCGCCTAAGCTCGCAAAAAAGGTCTGTACTTGGATACGGTCAGTACCACCTGCGGTAGCGGGTGGGTCGACGATGAGCTTGCGAGACCCGATGCTGATCACGCACCCCGCTACCGCAGGTCGTACTGACTGTATCCAAGCAAGTCCTATCTTTCCAACAATGTTTCACCCAACAAAAATCCCCCTAAGCTCGCAAAAAAGGTCTGTACTTGGATACGGTCAGTACCACCTGCGGTAGCGGGTGGGTCGACGATGAGCTTGCGAGACCCGATGCTGATCACGCACCCCGCTACCGCAGGTCGTACTGACCGTATTCAAGTACAGACCACCTCTGGCGATGTTTCACGTGTCCCATTTCGACCCGGGACACGTGAAACATCTCTTTTGTGGCTTGCCGGGCCGCGAGTGTGTTAGGTTTAGCGCCAAACATGCCGATGACTAAATCGATAGCCGTCGCGAACCAGAAAGGCGGGGTCGGCAAGACCACCACGGCGGTTAACCTCGCAGCCGTAATCGCCAACTGGGGCAATCGCGTCCTCCTCGTCGACGCCGATCCTCAGGGAAATGCCACTTCCGGAATCGGTATTCAACGAGGCACTTTCAGGAGGAACCTCTATCACAGCATCGTCCTTGACGAGCCGCTCTCGGCGATTACTGTCAAATCTCCGATTGCGACACTGGACGTCGTCCCCTCAAGTAAAGACCTGGCCGGCGCCGAGATCGAGCTGGTGGAAATGGAGCAGCGGGAATTTCGGCTGAAGCGCGCACTCTCCACAGTCGAAGACAATTATGACTACGTCATCATCGATTGTCCGCCCTCACTTGGGCTGTTGACCCTGAACGCGCTGACGGCCGCCAAGTCGCTGCTGGTTCCGATTCAGTGTGAATACTACGCGCTCGAGGGGGTGACCGAGCTCTTCGACACGCTCGCACGGATCAGGCGGCTTCATAATCCAGGGCTGATGATCGAAGGCCTCCTTCTCACGATGTATGACGAGCGCACGAATTTGTCGGCCGCCGTGGCGGCGGACCTGCGAGACTTCTATGGGCTGCAAGTCTTCCAGACAGTTATTCCACGAAACGTCCGGCTAGCCGAGGCGCCGAGTTATGGCAAGCCGATTATCAGTTACGACGCACACTCCAAGGGGGCTGAAGCTTACTCACAATTAGCCAGGGAGATTATTCATGAACAGAAAAGCGCTGGGTCGAGGGCTGGGGGCTCTTCTATCGTCTGACCGCACGATTGATCTCGGAGCGGAGCCAACAGAGGTTGATCTCGATTCGATCGTGCCGGGACCGATGCAGCCCCGCACACACTTTGACGAAACCAGTCTGGAAAGTTTGGCAGAGTCGATACGAAGCCACGGCATCGTCCAGCCGCTGCTGGTGAGGCGACGTGGTGGCGGTTACGAGTTGGTGGCCGGCGAACGGCGTTGGCGAGCGGCAAAAATCGCCGGACTCACGCGAGTGCCCGTCATCGTCAAAGAGGTTCCCGATGAGAGCCTCCTCGAGATCGCGCTCATCGAGAACATTCAACGCGAGGATCTCAATCCAATCGAAGAGGCGCAGGCTTACAAGAAACTGATCGAGACAGTGGGGCTGACGCAGGAAGCACTGGCCTCACGCGTCGGACGCGATCGCTCATACATCACGAACTATCTTCGTCTGCTCCGCTTGCCGGACGATCTTCAGCAGCTCGTGAAGGAAGGTCGCTTGTCGACAGGCCACGCGCGGACGCTTCTGGCGCTGAGCCATCCGGATCAGCAGAGACGCATTGCGAGACAGATCATCGACGGCGGGCTCTCCGTCAGGGTCACTGAGAACATCGTTCAGAAGTTGGTCGAGGGTAAGGCGGCCAGAAGCGCGCCGGTTCCCCGTACAGTCGATCCAAACGTCCGCGCCGCTGAGACTAAGCTCAGGCGAGCGCTTGGAACTCAAGTGAAGATCCTCATGTCAGAGCAGGGCAGGGGCAAGGTCGAGATCAGTTTTTTCAACAGCCAGGATTTGGATCGGATCTACAACCTGCTTGTTAACACCGCCTCAATGTAGTTTGTACAACCATGCCAGCCCCACTTTGTAAAACCGAAAAAGCCTTGGCTGTACTCCATCGAAGTGCGAAACCCCATGCACGGGTGGGTGCCCCAATTTCTTCTCTGCGTATCTCTGCAGAGGAACGCAGAGATACGCAGAGAAGATTCAAATTGGGTTACTACTCACGGGTGCTGTGTTTGACCCGTCTGTAGCGCCATGTTAGACTCGCGCGCTTTTCGACAACCACAATTTGCAGCACAAATAGAGGAATCGGATGTTTCTCGCAGAGGCCTCAATTCAGTTGGTTCCTGACGGTACGTTACTGCTTCACCTGTTGGTGATCGGCATCATGGTATTCGTCTTAAACCGAACCCTACTGAAGCCCATTAATCGAATTCTGGCCGAGCGCGAAAAGCTGATCACCGGCCAACTCAGTGAAGCGAGCGCGTTCAAAGCTGAAACAGAAGAGAAGCTGAGAAAGTACAACGAGACTTTGCACGACGCACGCACTGAAGGTTACCGGCTCGTGGAGAAGGAACGCGCAGCAGCCCTCAAACAGAAAGACGAGAAGATCCGGGTTTACCGCGACGAGGTGTCAAAAGACGTGGCTAAGCAAGTCGAGGCGACACGCAAGCAGGAGGAGACTGTAAGAGCAGAGCTCGAAGCGCAGGCAATCTCTATTAGTGATTTGATAACTTCTCGAATACTGCGTAGACCCGCGCGGTAATCACCAAACTATGTACCTGTTAATTTTGGCAGAGGGATCGGAGTGGCTCGAACGGTATCTTAACTACCCGGGTCTCGAGGTGTGGAAGTTTTTGAACCTCACGATTTTCACAATCCTTGCGATCTACGTGTTGCGTAAACCCATCAACGCGGCTCTATTAGCACGGCGCGGCGCGATTCAGCAGGAACTGCTTGACGCTCAGAACGAACGCGAGCGCGCGTTGGCCCAGGTTACGGAAGCAAACAGTCTGCTGAGCCGGCTCGAAGATGATGTTCACACAATCCGCGAACAGGCCAGGCAGGAAGCAGAATCGGAGCGCCAGCGTGTTGCTGCTGCGACGACGGCCGAAACGGAGAAGCTAAAAGAACAGGCGCAGCGAGAAATTGAAAGAGCTGCCAGGCTGGCGCGTAAAGAACTCCGGCAACACCTCGCGAAGAGAAGCGTTGAGCTTGCGAGAGACTCAGTCCGCAATCAGATGCGGCCTGAAGACGACACGCTATTGATTAAGGAGAACATCGGGGAGTTGAGGAGGACCAGGGTTTGAGCCTGCAAACGATCGCACGACGGTATGCTGCCGCGCTTGCCGACGTGTCCATCGAACGACGAGAAGAGCGAGAGGTCCAGGCGGAGTTGGACCATTGGGCTTCTATGATCGAAGCCAACCCGCAGCTAAAAGAAGTCATGGCCAATCCTACCGTCGCCTACGATCAAAAACAAAAAGTTTTGGAAGACTTGATCTCGCGCACTCGCGTGAGAGAAACAACTGCCAGCTTCCTGCGTGTGTTGTTGAGAAATCAGCGCCTCTCTCAGTTGCGCGAAGTAGCCGCGAGGTTCGGCTTAACACTCGACGAACGCAGCGGTGTCGTTGCTGCAAACGTCACCACTGCCAGACCGATTCCCGAAGAGTTGAGAAACTCATTACAGCAGACGCTGACAGAGGTGACGGGTCAAAAGGTCAGGCTCAGCTTCACGACCGACGAAACGATCATCGGCGGCATGGTCGCACGCATCGGCTCGACAGTCTACGACGGTTCAGTACAGGGCCATCTCGAGCGTTTATCGGAAGACCTCGCAGGTCGCTGAGTACCACCCGCTACGAGCGGGTGGGTGGATGATGAGCGTGCGATATTGCTATTGATTTAGAGGAAATCATGGAACCAATTAGACCCAGCGAAATCAACGAGATCATTCGCAAACAGATTGAAAACTTCGAAACGGGCGTTACCGTTAGCGAAGTCGGAACCGTCATTAAGGTCGGCGACGGAATTGCCGAGCTGCACGGCCTCGAGAAAGTAATGGCCGGCGAGCTGCTCGAGTTTCCACACGACGTCAGCGGTCTCGCGCTAAACCTTGAAGAAGACAAAGTCGGCGCGGTGTTGTTCGGTGACTTCCCGGCCATCCGCGAAGGCGATCTCGTGAAGCGCACAGGACGCATCATGGAAGTCCCTGTGGGCGAAGCGCTGATCGGGCGCGTGGTCGACGTGCTTGGCAACCCGATCGACGACCGTGGGCCAATCGTTACTGAGCACTACTATCCGGTTGAACGTATTGCTCCGGGCGTGGTTGATCGCCAGCCGGTTAAAGAACCACTGCAAACAGGTCTCAAAGCACTCGACGCGATGGTGCCCATCGGCCGTGGACAGCGCGAACTGATCATCGGCGATCGTCAAACCGGAAAGACGGCAGTCGCAGTCGACACGATTATCAACCAGAAGGGCAAAGACGTAATTTGCATCTACGTCGCGATTGGTCAAAAAGCGTCGACCGTGGCCCAGGTGGTCCGGACACTACAGGAATACGGCGCGATGGATTACTCGATCGTGATCAAGGCCACCGCTTCCGATCCGGCCGCGATGCAGTTTCTCGCGCCATATTCCGGCGCTGCAATGGGGGAATATTTCCGCGACAAAGGCAAACACGCGCTGACGATCTACGACGACCTTTCCAAACAGGCGGCCGCGTATCGAGAAATCTCGTTGCTGCTGCGACGTCCTCCCGGCCGCGAAGCATATCCGGGCGACGTCTTCTATCTGCACTCGCGTCTTTTGGAACGAGCCGCGAAGCTGTCTGACGCGGAAGGTGGCGGTTCGCTAACCAGCTTGCCCATCATCGAAACGCAGGCGGGCGACATCTCGGCGTATATTCCGACAAACGTTATCTCGATCACTGACGGACAGATCTTCCTCGAAGCTGACCTGTTTAACTCAGGCTTCCGGCCCGCGATCAACGTCGGTAACAGCGTTTCGCGCGTGGGCGGATCGGCGCAGATTAGAGCGATGCGGCAGGTCGCAGGAACGCTGCGTCTCGACCTGGCCCAGTTTCGTGAACTACAGGCGTTTGCGCAGTTCGGTTCTGACCTGGACAAGGCCACCCAGGCACAGCTAGCACGCGGACAGCGTCTGACGGAAATTCTGAAACAACCGCAGTACCAGCCGATGGACGTCCAAAAACAGGTATTGGTGATCTGGGCCGCTACGAATGGCTACACGGACGACATCGCCATCGAAGATGTAAAACGCTTCGAGACAAGTCTGCTGACTTTTGTCGAGAACTCACATCCAGGGTTACTCGCCGACATCGCCGATAAGAAGATTTTGACAGACGAGATCAAAGCCGGACTGAAACAGGTCTTGGAAGATTTCAAGCTTGAATGGCAGAAGCAGTCTGTCGAAAAATCAGATCTTCCAGTGCCGCCGAAACCAGCGCCAACTCCGGCTGCACAGCCGACAGCTTAAAGACGGAACGCAATGCCAAACCTTCTCGAGATTCGCCGGCGCCTCAAGTCGGTAAAGAACACGCAGCAGATTACGAAAGCCATGAAAATGGTATCTGCTGCAAGACTCCGCCGCGCGCAGGATCGCGTTGTTACCGCGCGTCCGTTTGCGAACAAGATGACAGAGGTTCTCGGTGAACTCGCGAAGCGAACCGATGAAGATTTCCATCATCCGCTGCTCGACCTTCGCGGCGACGAGCGTTACTTGCTCGTTCTGATCACTGCTGACAAAGGCTTGTGTGGTGCTTTCAACACGAACCTCACGAAGGCGGCTCAGGCCTTCATGCGCGAGAATTCAGATAAGAAGATCGAGATCATGGCGATCGGTCGCAAAGGCCGCGATTTCTTTCGCAACCGGCGTGCAACGATTGCGGGCGAGTTTATCGGGTTAACCGCCAAGGCGCGCCTTGAGTTTTCTGACGCGCTCGAAGTGGCGCAGTCCATAATTAAGACGTACACCGAAGACGAAGGGATCGATAAAGTCTTCATCATCTATAACGAGTTCAGGTCCGTGCTTTCGCAGCGCGTCGTGCTGCAGCAGTTGCTACCGGTCTCACGAGCCAAACAAGAAGAGTCCGAGGGGAAGTCACAACAGCCGGTCACACTCATCGATTACATTTACGAGCAACCACCGGAAGAACTATTCAGCACGCTCTTGCCGCGCCTTATCGAGACGCAGATCTTTCGTGCGCTGCTCGAGTCGGTCGCATCGGAGCACGGCGCGCGCATGACGGCTATGGATTCGGCCTCTAAGAACGCAAGTGAACTGATCGACTCTTTGACGCTGAACATGAATCGCATCCGGCAGGCAGCGATCACGAACGAGATCATCGAAGTCGTTTCCGGCGCCGCTGCCCTCTGAGCCACACAAGGCACAAAGAAGAAATTGTGGGCAGGTTTCTTAGTCGCTACCTTCCGCTCGTCGCCTGGCTCGCATTCATCTCGTACGCTTCCTCTGACAGTTTCAACGCCGGCAACACCTCTCGCATTATTGGTCCACTGATACTCTGGCTGTTTCCAAACACCAGTCCGGAGACACTCGCGGTGGTCCATTTCATCACCAGAAAGATTGCACACTTCACCGAGTACGCGATTCTCGGATTCCTCGCAGCTCGTGCCTTTCGAATGTCCCCGCGAACTGCAATCCGCAGCCGTTGGTTTCTAATCTCGTTGATCCTGGTTGTAACCTATGCCCTGATTGATGAATACCACCAGAGTTTTGTCCCGACGCGCACAGCATCGCTGTGGGACAGTTTTATAGACATATCCGGCGGGCTGACGGCGCTGCTGCTTGTCCGCAGGCGAAAAGGCGCTGCCGCCTAAACGATTTCCCCCTTCTAATCGTATAATCCCCCGTGGTTTTAATCTTTGTACAGAATGAGGCTCAAATGGGAATACTTGATCGTCTAAGCCCGAGTTCGCAGTTCATCGAGGTAATTGAATGGCTCGATGACTCACCAAACACGCTCCTCTACCGGTTTCCAGTAAAGGACCAGGAGATCAAAAACGGCGCACAGCTAATCGTACGGGAATCGCAAGCGGCGGTTTTTGTCTACGAGGGCCAGATAGCCGATCAGTTTCCGCCCGGGCGTTACACGATCGATGGTGGCAACACGCCAATCCTGTCGAAGTTGGGCGCGTGGAAACACGGCTTCAACTCGCCGTTCAAATCCGAGGTCTACTTCGTCAATACAAAACAGTTCACCGATCTAAAGTGGGGCACGCCGAATCCCGTGATGATGCGCGACGCCGACTTCGGCATGGTCCGTTTGCGCGCGTTCGGGATCTACTCGATGCGCGTCACCGATCCGCAGGCGTTGATCAAGGAAGTTGCGGGAACCAGCGGGCGATTCATCACCGAAGATATCGAGGGCCAACTTAAACGCACGCTGGTCGGCGGCTTCAGCGATGCGCTGGGCGAGTCGAAGATCGCGGCGCTCGATCTGGCGTCGAACTATGACGAGCTCGCGAAGTTCACGCGCGGCAAACTCAACGAAGAGTTCAAGACGCTCGGACTGGAGTTAACGAAGTTCGTCATCGAGAATATTTCGCTGCCTCAGGAAGTCGAAGCGGCGATGGACAAGCGCACGTCGATGGGCGTTATCGGCGATGTCGGACGCTATGCACAATTTCAGGCCGCGGATGCGATGCGCGATGCGGCGCAGAATCCAGGCGGCGGCGCGGGAACGGGTGTCGGACTCGGCGCTGGATTCGCGATGGGAAATGCGATGGCGGGCGCGATGAACGATGCGATGAGAGGGTCGAGAGAATCGAGCGCAGCGAACCCGGCTCCGGCTGGTGTGCCGTGTCCACAATGCGGTCATCGCAACTCGCCCGGCGCGAAGTTCTGCACCGAATGCGGTGCAAAGCAGGGGACGGCCAGTTGTGCTAATTGCCAGGCAGAATTGACACCGGGAGCAAAGTTCTGCACCGAGTGCGGTACTAAAGTTTAGTCGTTACTTAATCATAGGGCATGTTTAGAGTGTTGACGCGTCCACGCCGGGTTGTGATTACCGGAATGGGGTGTGTCACGCCGCTCGGAATTGGCCGCGACGCGTTCTGGCACGGTCTCGTGACCGGCCAGAGCGGCGTCCGCAGAATCGAAGCTTTTGATCCTTCCAATTTTCCCGTTCAAATAGCTGCTGAAGTTCCTTCGTTCGATTGGCAGTCGCAACTCAATCCCAAAGATCGCAAACACGTTCCGCGCACCGTTCCACTCGCGCTCGCCGCTGCGCGAGAAGCGTTAGAAGATGCAAAGCTCTTCGCCAATGATCTTTCACTGGATGAGCGACGCGCGTTCGGCGTTGAACTCGGAACCGGTGGAGGAGGTCTCGCATTCACCGAACAACAATACGAATACTGGTACATTGGTCCACCCACGAAGGCGAGTGTTTACACGATTCCCGCGTCGACGCATGGCGGGCTGTCGAGTGAGTTGTCGATGGCGTTTGGTCTGCGCGGTTTGTCGCACATCGTGTCGACAGGTTGCACCAGTTCAACCGACGCGATCGCTTACGCAGCGCAACACATCGCGCTTGGTCGTCAGGACGTGATGCTTTCCGGTGGTGTCGATGCACCGATCGCGCCGGGCATTCTCTCCGCGTTCCACCTGATGACTGTGTTGACCAGCGACTGGAACGACGAGCCTCATCGTGCGTCGAGACCTTTCGCGCGCGATCGATCGGGAATCGTGCTCGGCGAGGGCGCGTGGATCTACGTTCTCGAAGAATTCAAACACGCCACCGACCGAGGGGCGCGAATCTACGCGGAGATCACGGGATACGGCGCGACGTGTGACGCGTACCATCGCGTTCGCCTGGCGGAAGATGGCGACGAACCTGCGCGCGCGATGCGCTTGGCGCTCGATGATGCTGGTTGCGAAGTAAAAGACATCGACTACGTAAACCTGCATGGCACGTCGACGTTGCTGAACGATCGAATCGAGACGAGCGCCATGAAACTCGCGTTTGACGGACATGCCGCGCGCATCCCGATGTCGGCGACAAAATCTCAGATCGGACATCCGCAGGGTGCGAGCGGAGCAGCAGGTTTGGCCGCGGCGCTCTGCGCGATGCACACAAACAAAATCCCTCCCACTATCAACCTCGACGAACCTGACCCTGATTGTGATCTCGACTACGTCCCCAACGAAGCTCGCGAAGCAAGCGTGAGGACCGCCCTCTGCAACTGTATCGGTTTCGGCTCGAAGAACAGTGCTTTGGTCGTTCAGAAGATCGGTCTTTAGTCAGATGTTCGATAAATTCAAGCGTCGCAGCTACAAGCTCGAACACATCGACACCGGTTCCTACACACCCGAGGAGTACGAAGACTGTATCGGCGAGTTGCAGTTAGTGAATCGATGGATGGGCGATGCGCACAGCTTGAAGACGACACTGTTTCGAGAGATCGAAGCCGAGTCAGTCTCTAGCTTTTCGATTCTCGACATCGGTGCGGGTTCAGGTGAACTGCTGCGAGTGACCGCCGGATGGGCCAGGGAGACTGGGCGCCGCGTTAGCGCAGTCGGGCTCGAGTTGAACGAACGTATGGCGGAGTCGATCAACGAGGAGTCGAATCGGTTTGACGAGATCAGTTCGGTGCGTGGCGATGCATTGCAACTGCCGTTTTCCGATTCGCAGTTTGACTATGTGATCTGTTCGCTATTTACGCACCATTTTGTTGAGGAGCAGGTGGTCCAGATCTTACGCGAGATGAGCCGCGTGGCACGTCGACGGATATTCGTGATCGATCTGCACCGGCATCCGGTTGCGTATTTTCTTTACACGACACTAGGGAAGTTGGTTTTGCACAATCGACTGCTCCGGCACGATGGTGCGTTATCGATATTGCGCAGTTTCAAACCCGACGAGTTGCTCGAATTGGCCCAGCGTGCGAAGTTGAAAGACATTTGGCTGGAGCGCCACTTCCCCTATCGTTTGGTCCTGAGCGCCGGCGGGCGGGCGAGTGTGCAGTTGCCAGATGCGGAATTAAGATCGTCGAATGCCACGCGGGCCGCCTGATTTATTCGACCGTCTCTTTACAGGATTTACAAGATTTATCAGGATTAATCCTGTCTCATCATGTCAATCCTGTGAAACTGATCCGTGATGCAAGCGTTGTCCGATAATTTCGACGTCATCATCGCCGGTGCGGGGCCGGCAGGATCGAGTGCGGCCATACATCTTGCGCGTCACGGGCTTCGCGTCCTCCTCGTCGAACAGAAAAAATTTCCGAGACCAAAACTCTGCGGTGAGTTCATCTCTCCCGAATGCCGGCAGCACTTCGAAAAACTCGGCGTCGCGGACATGATGAGCGGCGCTGGTCCATCGACGATCTCCGAAACAGTTTTCTACTCCGCGCGCGGTCATCACGTCTCCGTTCCGAGCCGTTGGTTCGGCGGACCCGCAGCGCTCGGCCTGAGCCGCGCAGTGATGGACGACGTGTTGCTGCGTCGCGCACAGGATTGCGGGGTCTCTGTACTCGAAGGCGCGACCATCAGCGAACCGCTAATGACGCAAAGCTCCGTCGCCGGCGTAAAGCTAAGGTTCAACGGTAGCGAGCAAGAGTACCGCGCGCCTGTAACCATCGACGCAACCGGCCGCGCGCGCATCATCACGCGCAAGCTGGCGCAACGAAGATCAAAACCAAAGCTAATCGCCTTCAAAGTTCACTTGCGAAACACGCGCATCGCGCCAGGCGCCTGCGAGATCTATTTCTACCCCGACGGGTACGGCGGGCTAAGTACGATCGAAGGCGACGTCAGCAATCTTTGTTTCATCACCTCCGCCGAACAGGTAAAACTTCATCACTCCGATCCCGAAATCGTCATGCGCGAAACGGTGATGAAAAACTCGCGCGCCACTTACACGCTCAAAAAAGCAACACCTGAATCTGAATGGCTCAGCGCATCCTGGGAAAGCTTCGGCCGGCAGCGTCCCAGTCCCGCCAAAGGCCTGCTTGCAATCGGCGATTCGGCAGCGTTCATCGATCCTTTTACAGGCAGCGGCATGTTGATGGCTTTCGAGAGCGGTGAGCTTGCGTCAGACGTCATCATTCGTCATCAAAACAACCTGACGAGCGACGCCTTAGGCCACGAATACACCGTAGCCTACACCCGAAAATTCGATTCGCGTCTGCGGATTTGTGGATTGCTACGACGTGCTGCTTTCAAACCTCGTCTTGCCGGTCTCGGCATTGCACTGTTCGGTGTGAGCGAACAGTTAAGAAGTAAAATCGCACGGGCGACACGATCACCCGAGCGCAAGCTCAAGCTTGAACTCTAAACTTGCTTGCCACCTTGACTCTTTTGGGGTAAAAAGGCTGAGCCAGTGCTGGTCTCTCTGTCATTGTTGCTAACTCAGCGCGCGTGACAGCGGCCGCAGTACACTCCCATGCGCCGTCAGCATATCGGAGACGGTTCTCCGAATCTCGTCCACTGGCAAACGGACGTAACCAAAGACTTTGTGACCGCGCAAATCCAGAGCCGCGAAATCTAGAAGGAGAACGACGATGTTTCTATCGTTAACGTCCCGACTGTTCGGATCATTTCAAATCCCCTGTTTGATAACGATCTTGCTTCTCTGTGCAAACGTGGCTTTCGGACAGGCGCAGTCGAACGCCGCCGATTTGCAAGGCACGGTGAAAGACTCCACCGGCGCCGTTGTGGCCAACGCGAGTGTGACTGCTCGCAACCCAGCCACGAACATCTCGCGCACCACGACCAGTAACGACGAAGGTTTCTATCGCCTTATCAACTTGCCTCCCGGGGATTACGAGGTAACTGTTGAAGCGCCGACTTTCAAAAAGACGGTGCTGCCGAAGGTTACGGTAACGGTGGGCCAGGCCGCGGAAGTCAACATAACTCTCGAGCTCGGACAACTCACGGAGATCGTCACTGTTTCCGATGCGACAGCCGAAATAGTTGAAACGTCAAAAACAGCGGTCGCAACGACGATCGATCAGCAGCGAATCAACAGTCTTCCGATCAACGAACGAAACTACATCAATTTCGCGTTGACGACATCGACTGTCGGTCGTGACAATGGCCGGCCCATTGGACCAGCGCCCACCACGGGTTTGAACTTCGGCGGTCAGCGCGGTCGCTCGAATCTCGTTCAGGTCGACGGCGCTGACAACACGGACAACTCCGTCAACGCATCGCGTTCGACTGTCAGTCAGGAAGCAGTGCAGGAGTTTCAGGTCGTCACGAATTCATTCGCACCGGAGTTTGGCCGGTCCGCAGGCGGCGTCGTCAACGTCGTGACCAAGTCAGGCACAAACGAGCTGAACGGCAACGTATTCGGGTTCTTACGTCACAGGAGTTTTCAGGCCCGCAACGCGTTTGCGCCGGTTGAGGATCCGCCATTCACGCGTGCGCAGTATGGATTCACATTAGGTGGACCATTCAACAAGGAGCGCACGTTCTTCTTCTTTGCGTTCGAGCAAAGAAGGCGACAGGAGTCGGGCTTCTTCACGAGTAACGTTGCGCCGGGTCTAACAGCCTCCGCGACCATTCCCGTGATCCCCTTTCTGAATCCGGTTGCACGCACGTTCAACAACCTCACTCCGGCCCAGGTCGCCTTTATTAATCAGCAGATCGCACTGGGAACCTCTACCTCGGTTTGCGGTGCACGTGCGTATGCCTTCTTTGCATCCAGTGGTGCAAATACAGCGTTGACGGGCAGCAACCCTTTGACTTCACCAAATGATGGCAGCTTGTGTCCTCCGATCAGTCCGATACTTCCGGGCGCGATCGGACCGCGCTTCATCCTATCGGGCGCGCCGGTGCCGAGTGGTACCACGAACGCGGCGGGTCAATTCATCGCTTTCAGGCCACTGAATAACCTGCAACGCGTGTTTCCAATCACTGACGACACAACGTTCAACTCGTTCCGGTTGGACCACGTGATCACTTCGAATCACCAATTCAGTTTCAGATTTGGTTACAACCCGAGTGAGATCACCGGTATCCAGGTCGAGTCACAAAACCAGTCGCTGGGCCAAAACGATTTCTCGCGCACGGGCGTACAAAAACTGCGAGACTTCTCGGCAGTCACCACGTTGACCTCGACGCTTTCAACCAAAACGGTCAACGAGGCTCGCTTCAACTTCGGCGAGCGTCGCGCGACTTTCAAATCGCAAAATCCGGACGCAGTTGCATTCAACATTTCCGGAACCGCGTTTATCGGGCGCGAGCTGTTCTCGCCCGTGGTCCGCACGGAAACCCGTTTTGAGTTTACTGACAACTTAAATTTCGTTTCAGGAAACCATAACTTCAAATTCGGTGGCGACGTCGCTTTCGTCAACATTCCGGAAGCGATTTTCGAGCTCAATTTCGCAGGCCTTTTCAACTTCGGCGGCCTTTCTGCGACGACGCTTAACCCGGCCTTTGCAGGCGCTCCTGACTTCACGGCGGTCCAGCAATACGGTCTCGGATTCCCGGCCAACTTTATTCAGGGCTTCGGAAATCCGATCAGCGGTTTCGGTAATAAACCGATGGCGTTCTTTGCACAGGACTCATGGAAGGCACGTCCGAACCTGACGCTCAACTACGGTGTTCGTTACGACATTGAATTGACCGACCAGGTTTCGACGCTTCCGCTGCGCGATCCATTGTCAGGAATCAATCTCACTGCCGAGCAGGTTTTGGCAGCGCAGGACGCGATGGGCGTGCAGCAGGGTTTCCCGCGCGATAAGAACAACTGGGCGCCACGCCTGGCTATCGCATGGGATCCGTGGAGCGACGGAAAGACGTCGATTCGCGCGGCTTTCGGTATTTTCTACGACCATCCGCTGCTGGCGATCGGGTTCAACTCCGACATCGCTGACGCAGTGCAACAACAACAGGGAATTCTGACGCCCGGCAGTCCAGCGCAAACAGCTCTGCTGAATGCCGTGCAGGTGTTTCAGGGAACCGTTTGTCCTCCAGGTGGACCAATCACGCCGATTTGTCCGGCGGGCGTGGCTACTCCCGGAGTTGCTGCCGGCGCGCAGTACCAGTTCGGTCGCCAAAGATTCAACGATCAAACCTTCCCGGGTTTTGGACCAGTGTTGCCGTTCACTCTGCACGTGCAGAAGAACTTTGAATACGCCTACGCGAATCAGGGCAACTTTACGATAGAGCGCCAGTTGACAAAGGACATGACGATTTCGGGCAGCTACATCTACGTGGGCGCTCGGCATCTCCCACACCCGCTCGACATCAACGCTCCACGAACGGATTTGCAGATTCAAAACTTTGCACGTTGGGCGGGGCGTAATCCGTTGAGTACGACTGAAGCGATCGCTTTCTCGATACCGGCTTCGAACACGGCAGCGATTCCTGTCTTTCCATGTCCAGGCGGCGTTCCGCTTCAGTGCTTCAACCAGGCTACACCGACTGGAGTCCCTGTTCCGTACGGTACGCAGGGCCAACTATTCGCGATAATCGTTCCGGGAATGATCGCGGCTCCGTTGAATAATCTCGGGAGCAGGGTCGTTAGCGCGGCGATCGCTAATTTCTTCAGGCCGAATGCGCCAAACTATTTCCTGGCCCAGGCGCTTTCCGGCGGTCTTGTGACGCCGCCCGTGCTCAACGGCGCGTTGGCTGGTTCACTGCGAACGCCCGGAACAGTTTCACCATTCGGATCGATTAACGCGCAGACTTCGGATGGCAATTCCACTTACAACGCGTTGAATATCGACGTGAAGAAACGGTTCTCCAACAGCTACCAGTTCCTCGCGTCGTACACGTGGTCACACTCGATCGACGATTCGTCTGACCTGCAAACGCTGTTGTTGCCGCAGGACAACCGCAACTTCGGCGCTGAGCGAGCAGACTCACTTTTCGATCAACGTCACCGGTTTGTTTTCAGCGCCGTGATCGCGTCGCCGAGTAGTTGGAACACGGGTGGAGGGTTCAACCGGTTCCTGTCTAACTTCACTGTCGCGCCGATCTTCGAGATCTCGTCAGGTCGCCCGTTCAACATCCTGAGCAACCAGGACACGAACAACGACCAGTCAAACCAGACTGACCGTCCAACAGTGCTTACGGACGGTACGCTCTGCGTGCCCGGCACGACTGGCTGTGCGCCGCTGATCACGAATGGTCAGTTTACGAGTGGAAGTCTTGCTCGCAACATGGGAACCACACATCGCTACATGGCGCTCGACCTGCGCCTGGCGAAGATGGTTCCGCTTGGCGAAACCTTCCGTCTGGAATTGATCGCGGAAGGCTTCAACCTCTTCAATCGTTTCAACGAAGCCGCCGCGTCGCCGTTTATTGACGACGTCCGCGCGTTCAACCAGCGCGCCGGCAACGGCCGCTACTACAGCCGCCCAACGGCCGCCTTCGACTCACGGCAGTTCCAGTTCGGCCTCAAGCTGAATTTCTAGGTAAATCCGTCCACAGATTACACAGAGACAATCTGTGTAATCTGTGGATAAGCACAACCTAAGAGCTCATTCCCGCATCGGAAGGTTTGTTCAACCAACCCTCTCCCGCATACAATCATGCGCATTATGTGTAGAGTTACGCTTGTTCAACGTTTTTTCAGCATCGGGGCGATTTTTCTGCTTGCGGCTGCTGCGATGCAGGCCCAGTCGACCAGGCCTCGGCGCACGGGCAAGACTACGATAAAACCGACGACGAGTACCCCGGCTTCGGACCCGTTGCTTCGTCCCGAACCGGCGCCTTCGCCGACTGCCCGGCGCACCAACCCGAACGATTCGTTGATTGACGTGCAGCCGGTCCAGCCCGTCGTGAACACGGTAGCTCCCGCAGACACAAAGCACGCCTATCTTTTGCTCGAGCAGAAACAATTTGCCGCCGCAGCGAAGGAAGCGAAGGAACTGACAGCGACGCATCCCAACGATCCCGAAGCCTGGAAAATCGCGGGGTTCGCCGAGCTCAACCTGAAGCAGTATGCGGAAGCGGCGAAGGACCTAGAGAAAGCTGTCGAGCTTCAACGCCGTACAAAGCAAGAGGACCCGAACACGGAAAGCGCGCTCGGGCAGGCATACGTCCTCGGCGAAAAATATCAGGAAGCATTGCCGCTTCTCGTTGCGGCGACTGACCGCGACTCGAGTAAGCCTGACCCAATGCTTATCTACTACCGCGGAATTTCAGAGTACAAGACCGGCAAGATTGCGGATGCTGAGAAGAGCTTTAATTCCGTTCTCAAACTTAATCCCAAGGATTCATTGTCGCTCTTTTACCTTGCTCAGATCTCGCTTGCCAAAAACGATCTTGACGGCGCGATCGCAACGTTGAATCGAGCGACGGTAAACGACGCGCGAATGACAGGCGCGTGGACGCTTTTGACTTCGGCTTACCTGCGCCGCGCCGCGACGAGCACCGATCCGGCAAAAGCTGAAGCAGACTATCTCAGCGCTGTCCGCGCCGGAGAAGGTTTGATAAAACTCAGAACTGATGCGGAAGCGATAACACTCTTCGGTCAGGCTTTGATCGGATCGAAACAATATGCGCGCGCTGCAGGTGTACTCGAACGCGCCACTACCGCTCCGGATGCAACGGGCGTCACGTTCTACCTTTTAGGTGTTGCACAGTCACGCGCGACTAACTTCCCGAAAGCGATCGCCGCTCTTGAAACGGCGGCAAAGAAATCGCCCGAGGACGTGAATGTTTATCGCGAACTCGGCTATGCTTTCGAAGTCACGAAGCAGTACGGGAAAGCGCTTGCGGCATATCAGAAAGGCGCAGCGCTCGCGCCCTCAGATCCTGATTTCAAAGAATCGATTGAACGCGTGAAGCCGTTTGCGAAATGAGTGGCTTGGCCGATACAGCGAAGGCGTTTGCGACTTATTCTTTGGTGCCATACCTCGGGATTGTTTTCTGTCCCGGCGCCGTGTTGCTCGGAACTGTGGGCGTCGTCAGATCCTACCGTTCAGACCCGAATTCGAGTCGCGGTGTTTGCTACGTCAGTTTGATAGTTGGTGTTGTTGTGCTGGCCGTCCAGCTGTTGCTGTGGTGGATTCTTTACCAGGTGCCGGTGTGGGCGAATCAATTGTGATTAGCTAAGGAGAGGTTATGAAAACAATTTCCGCTTTGGTCTTGCTTGGAATTTTGGCGACGGCAGCGTTTGCGCAACGTCCTCGTGCAATGGAGAGCGACCAGGCAAAAGCTCCAGCGCCTGCACCCGCCCCAAAGTCCGTCAAAGCCAAATACGAAGGCGGCGTATTTGGATATCGAAACACTATGGAAGGCATTTTGATCTTTGACGACACGAATAATCGGTTGCTGTTCAAAGACAAGAAGCCACCGAAAGAGATTCATCTACCTTACTACGCGATCACCTCAGCTTTTGCTGACACCCAAAAACGCCGGCCGGCGGCAGCGACCGTCGCGAGTCATATACCGCTGTACGGTATCCCGGCGGGCTTTATCAAGACGAAGGTTCGCTATCTCACGATACAGTTCGACGATCCCGAGTCGAAGGTTACCGGAGTCACGAGCTTCAAGCTCGAGAACAAACAGGTACTGGAGGCGGTCCTTAAAGCACTCGCGGAGAAAACGGGCATGACTCTGCGGGGCGACATTTACGTGAAGAAGCGAGCTGAAGATTCAAGCAAAGCAGACCCGAAGTAACACTATTCAGTATTCAGCAATCTGAAATCCTGTGAATCACGTAGTCGTGTGCTCAGCATCAGCGAGCGACAGAGTTTCAGATTGTGAGCAGCGTCTTCTAAACGATTGTTGGACGATTTTAGCGCGACAATAAACGACTTTTCCGCCTCCTTCAGAAGACCCAACCGCGCCAGCATCACGCCGAGATTGTTGTGACTCGCCGGCACATGCTCGCCCCTGCGTGAGGCTGCGTCGCGAAAGAGATCGGCTGCTTTCGTAAACTCACCGGCAGTCGCTTCCAGCACGCCGAGTTTGTAGATAGCCGGCGCGAAGTGGTTACCGGCGCGGGCGTACGCTTGCTTCGCTTCCGCGAGTCGTCCTTGATCCTCGAGCGCGACGCCGAGTGCGTACGACGCGCGCGGATAGTCTCCATGCTTCAACTCGACCGCGCGTTTGTAGAAGATTATGGCCTCTTCGGTCTGCCAGAGCTCGTAATGACAGACGCCGATGTTATAGATCGCGCGCGCATACGAGCTCGCATCGTTAATCGAGACTTTGCTGTACTCTTCGATCGCCGCCTGATAGTTTTCCTGGGCCACAAAGGCGTCGCCGCGTTTAAGGGCTGACTGAGCATTCGCCGTTGTCGCGAAAATGATCGTTGCGAATAAGATGTTTTTGAATCTCATAGAACGGTAGTGTGACCCAGACCTGGACCACGCGTCTTCCAGTTTCTTGCTGATTTTGACTTTTCTTGCTACGAGTTTTTGTGCGCCTTCTTGTGCCTTTTTGTGGCCCAATTACGTTTGAAGGGTCAGGCGGTATGAATGCGGGGTTGTTCCTGTGATCCGGCGGAAGAGGCGTGTGAAGTGGCTTTGATGGCTGAAACCCGAGCGCAGACCCACTTCGATCAGCGGCAATTCGTTCTTCGCCAGCAACGCTTTCGCTCGCTCAATACGAAACTTGATCAGGTATTGATGCGGCGTAGTCCCGGTGGTCCTCTTGAACTCGCGTGCAAAATGAAAACTGCTCATCCCCGCGACGTGGGCCAGCTCATTCAGTTTCAAGTCTCGGCTGTAGTTGTCGGCAATGAAGTCCGTGACCTGTCTTAATCTCGTTGCAGACAAGCCGCCGGTGAAAGTCACTGGTCGCGAGATCGAGATCGCGTAATACCGAAGCAGGTGGACCGCGAGCACATTGCCTAACGACTCTGCATAGAGACGACCACTCAATCCTTCCGAATCGAGCTCTCCAAGCAAAGCCATCCCGACACTGCTGATCACCTTGTCAGAACGCGTGTATCGCTCAGCGATTTCGACACTTCCTGACAACCCTGCTTCTGACGCGGCCTTCGTGATCAGCGAAGCATCGACGTAGAGCGCGAGGTGTTCCGATTGTCCTTCGAGCGCGGCGCGGTGTTCCAGACCCGATGGCAGCACGCAGATATTTCCTCTCGTTTGCGTGCCGCGCACACCGATTCCGCTCGACGTGATCAGTTCACCCTGGCAACCATCCGTGAGCGAAACGAGTACGACGTGTTCACGATGCCGGTGAGCAGGGAGTTCGCCGGCGCGGAGCCGGCAGTGTTCGAGCTTGATGCCATCCCAGGCAGCTTTCCGTTTACTGATAACTGCGGATGCTTGGTCCATAACGTGGATTACTTTAGGCGCGAGCTCTGACGGTTCGCGGTTTTCCTAACGCGAGAAGAGGAGCGCCGGCTGCTGTCGCGTGCCTGCTCAGGCGTTCACGAATCGCCTCGCGCGCACGTTTGAAAGCGCGCGCGTCACCGTATAGTTGAAACGCCCAGTTGGCGCCCAGTTCAAGAGAATTGAATTCGAAAGCGAGTTGGGTAGCGTCGATCTCTTTGTCGAGGTGTCCGGCTTCCTGGGCCTCGACGATTGCGTTGCGAAGCGCTGCGAGCCACTCTTTCATGATCTCGGCAATGCGGTCGCGAACCGGCCCCGGCCGGCTGTCGAACTCCGCCGCGGCGGCCGCGAAGAAGCAGCCGCCGCGGAACACGCCGCTCTGAACGTAAGACAGCCAGATGTCACATAGCTTCCAAAGCCGCTGCAATCCTTTGGTTGACTCGAACGCAGGTTTGATTACTTCGCGAATGAAGATGGCGCGTGCGGCTTCGACTGTGGCGACTTGAAGATCCTCCTTCGAACCGAAGTGCGCGAAGAGACCGCTCTTGCTCATTGACAGTTCGGTGGCGAGGCGACCGATGGTCAAGCCCTCGAGACCTTCCGCGGAAGCGATATGCACGGCCGTTTCGAGAATGGCGTGGCGCGTTCGTTCGCCCTGGGCCTTCCGACCTTTTGCCGCGGCTGTCTTAGTCACGTCCGAAGTATATAGCACGAACGTTCGTTTTAGACAAGATTTTCGGTGATTTTATAGGACGAGAGAGTGTTTAGAGTTCAACCTTTAGGTTGTTGCCTGTTCAAAAAAGACCAACCTAAAGGTTGAACTCTAAACTAATCCGTTCCACACCATGCGGTGGAAAAGCTCATCCATCTCCGCGGGCGACTCACGCATGCCTCGATCGAGCCACCAGCTCAACAACGAAAGCAACGCGCCGGCGTGCGCGAACGCGATCGCGGGAAGTTGATTTGCGGGAATGTTCTTGCCGCGAGGCAGCTCTGCGAGACGTCGCTCGATGCCGCGCGCGAAGTGCCCGCGAGCGAGTTCCATGTTCTCGTGATACTTACCCGATTTGACGAGAGCTTTGAAGAACGGCTGAACGTCCGAGAGGTGCGCGAAAAACTCTCTCACCGGAAACACGCGATCCGATTTGTCGTCGTGCTGCGAGAGCGCCATCGATAGCGCCTCGAAAAACTCTTCAGCATCGCTCATCAGAAGATCGTCCTTGTCGCTGTAATGCGTGTAGAAGGTTGAGCGGCTGACGTGCGCGCGGTCCAGAACGTCCTGCACCTTGATCGTGTCGAACGGCTTTTCCTGCATCAGCGCAATCAACGCATCGCCGAGCGCATCGCGCGTGCGCCTGACGCGAGCATCCGTTTTCTTCTTCGACGGCGCAAGACGCAGGTGATCGTTATTGGACATTCGTTACCTCTTTGTTCGATTACGAGAAGAATTGTAATCATACCTCTGGACAGGCCGCAGATTTATCCGTGAAAATCTGCGGCAAGAACTTATGATTTTATTGAAGCAAGTCTCAAAAACCTACGAAACACCCGCAGGCAAATTCGCTGCATTGAAGAACATCGACCTCGAGATCCGGCCGGGCGAGTTCGTTGGCGTGGTCGGAAAATCAGGCAGCGGAAAATCGACGCTGCTCAACATGGTTGCCGGCATTGACCGTCCGTCTTCGGGCGCGGTTGCAGTGGCGGGCACGGAGATTCATGCGCTGTCGGAGAACAAGCTTGCGGTGTGGCGCGGCCGAAACGTCGGGTTTGTCTTTCAGTTCTTTCAACTGCTGCCAACGCTCACGGCAGCAGAGAACGTGATGCTGCCGATGGATTTTTGCAAAACTTTTCCAATGCGTGAGCGTCGCAAGCGCGCGCTTGCATTACTCGAACGCGTGGAAGTCGGAGCGCATGCAGACAAACTTCCTGCGACACTCTCGGGCGGCGAACAACAGCGCGTCGCAATCGCACGCGCACTCGCAAACGAGCCGCCTTTGGTTCTCGCGGACGAGCCCACCGGCAATCTTGATTCGGTTACAGCGACGTCGATCCTCGATCTGTTTCGCAGACTGGCTAATCAGGGAACGACGGTCGTGATCGCAACTCATGAAGCCGACATCGCTCGCGTGATCGATCGTCGAATCGAGATCTCAGACGGAAAGATCCATCCACAGATTACGCAGATTAAATAAAAAGAATCGGTGTAATCGGTGGATGGAATACCTCAACAATGACCGTACCCTGGCATAAAGCTGTTCGCGACTTTTGGCACGAACGCGCACGCACTGTGCTCGTCGTGCTTGCTATCGCACTCGGCATCTCAGCGTTTGCGGCGGTCATGTCTTCTTACACCATCCTCACACGCGAACTCGATCTCGGCTATCTCGCCACCAACCCCGCATCAGCGGTGCTGCGACTCGACTCAATCGACGACGAAACAGTCAAAGCGATTTTGCAGAATCCGGAAGTCAGCGACGCTGAGCCGCGCAGAACGATCAGAGGACAGATCAAAGCCGGACCAGTGCAATGGCGCAACCTGATGCTCTTTGTAGTCCAGGACTACGGAAACATTCGCGTCAGCACGCTTGTTCCCGAGCGCGGCGCCTGGCCTCCAGCGAACGGCGAGATCCTGATCGAGCGCGATGCGTTTCAAGTTGCGAAAGCAAGTGTCGGCGATGCCGTGACAGTAAAAACCACGAACGGCGTCGAGCAGCCGCTGGTGATTAGCGGCAGCGTCCACGACGTGGGCCAGGCGCAGGCGCGGATGGAGAACATCGTTTACGGCTACATCAATCTCGCTACGTTGGTCCAACTCGGCGAAGAGCCGAAGCTGGACCAACTGAACATCCTCGTCGCGCGAAACCGCCTTGACGAGGACCACATCAGGCGAGTTGTCGGAGACGTCGAGCAACTGATCAAGAGCCGCGGACATGAAGTGTGGCGCATCGACATACCCGCGCCAGGTAAGCATCCGCACTCCGATTTAACCGGCATCTTACTGCTCGCAATGTCGAGCTTCGGACTTTTCGTACTGGTGTTGAGCGGGATTCTCGTTATCAACCTGCTGACGGCGATGATGGCGTCGCAAGTGCGCCAGATCGGAGTGATGAAGGCGATCGGAGGAACGCGCTGGCAGATCGCACGGATCTATTTCGGCCAGGCGCTGTTTCTCGGAATCGCGGCGGTAATTGTTTCTGTGCCGCTGGGAATCATCGGCAGCCGCGCGTTGTGTCGCTACATGGCGATGTTTCTCAACTTCGATATCAACAGTTTCGCGGTGCCGTTTTGGGTTTACTTGCTTGTCGCGGTGGTCGGTCTTGCAGCGCCGTTGATTGCTGCGGCCTATCCAGTCTGGAGTGGGACGGCAGCGCCTGTGCGAGTTGCGCTTTCAGATTTCGGTCTGTCGCAGACGACTTTCGGCGCGAGTGCATTCGACCGCGCGTTGACGCGAATTGGTGGGAGGCTAAGTTTAGTTGCCGTTGCCATTCGCAACAGTTTTCGAAGACGCACTCGACTTGTGCTGACGCTTTTGACGCTGACTGCGGGTGGCCTGTTTTTCCTTGCGGCCCTGAACGTGCGCGCGTCTCTCGTCAACACACTCGATCGCATGTTTGCCGCGAGAAAGTTTGATCTCATGATCGGGCTGGCGAATCCGTACGAGCTTGAAAAGATCCAGACAGCGATCAGCAAAACGCCCGGTATCAAGCGTGCTGAGGGATGGTTTACAACCGAAGCATCAGTAACCGATCCGTCAGCCTCCACCGAGGATCCTCACACATCGGGTTTGCACGGGGGCGCTTCGGACGTTAATCGTTTCAACGTCGTCGCACTCCCGGCTGATACGCAACTTTTAGATCTCGAGATCATCGAAGGAAGAAACCTGACGCCGGAAGATACTGACGCGATCGTCATTAACAATGCATTAGCTGGAAGAGAAAAGATGCGCGTTGGCGAGACTGTCGTGCTGCGCATGGGCCCTGCTGAAACGACGTGGCGGGTCGTCGGTCTTTCGAGAGAGTCGTTCTCTCCTGCGGTTGCATACATCCCGCTGAGTTTCATTCAACAGCGCCATCCGGGAATGGTAAACAACCTGCGTCTGTTGCTCGACAACTCTCATCCCGATTCGATCGATGATGTTAAGGCTTCTCTGGATCGAAACCTCGAGGCGGTCGGCGTGCGCGCGCGTGGCAGCGCCACGAAAGCCGAGAGTCGCTTCGGGTTCGATCAGCACATGCTGATGATCTACGTGTTTCTGATCGTGATGTCGGCAATCATCGGTGGTGTTGGCGGATTGGGATTGATGACGACAATGAGTTTGAACGTATTCGAGCGGCGACGCGAGATGGGTGTGATGCGCGCACTTGGCGCGACGCCGAGGACCATTTGGTTGATGGTCGTTGCTGAAGGAGTTGTGATCGGGCTGTTGAGCTGGATCATCGCGGCGCTGCTGGCTTGGCCCATCAGCAAAGTGATTGGCGATTTTATAACGAAGGTGCTGTTTCGAAGCGGCCTCGACTTCACGTTCGAACCGCTGGGGCTTTTGATTTGGATTGTTGTCTCAATCAGCTTGAGCGCCGCGGCAAGTTTCTTTCCGGCGTGGAAGGCCTCGCGAGTCACAGTCCGCGAGGCGCTGGCGTATGAGTAATTCTGTACACAAACAGCACAGACACAGCACACAGAGAATTATCCCGTGCGGTTCAGGATGTAGTCGGCGATGCGGCGTAGGACGTCGGTGGGGCGGTCGATGCGATCTAAGGCTGCGCAGGCCGTGCGGTGGGCGTTGATTGCGGCGGCGCGCGTTTCTTCCATTCCATACAAACCCGGATACGTCGCTTTATTCGATTGTGCGTCCTTGCCGGGTGTCTTACCGAGGTCTTCTGCTGTTGCCGTGACGTCGAGAAAGTCGTCTGTGATCTGGAACAGCAACCCGAGATGTGAGCCGTAACTCGTGACTGCTGCCAACTCATCCTCGCTCGCCTTGCCGATCATCGCACCGCAACGCGCCGCAGCGACGATCAGCGCGCCGGTTTTGAAACGATGAATCTCTTCCAACTGCGCGCCCGTGACCTGCCGTGTTTCAGCCTCCATGTCGAGCGCTTGTCCGGCAACCATTCCCTCGGGCGTCGCCGCTGCGCGCGCGAGTTCAGAAATCAGCGCGATACGGGTCTCGGCGTCTAGCCGTTCATCTTCCGCAATAGTTCGAAACGCGAGCGTTTGCAACGCATCGCCGGCGAGGATTGCCGTCGCTTCATCAAATCGCACGTGACACGTTGGTCTACCTCGTCGCAGATCGTCGTCGTCCATCGACGGCAGATCGTCGTGGATCAGCGAATAGGTGTGGACCATCTCAAACGCACACGCGGTCCTGATCAACTCATCGGTCGAGGCACTAAACGCCTTGCCGGTTGCCAGCAACAGCGCCGGCCGAAACCGCTTGCCTCCCGCAAACACACTCCAACGTATCGCGTTGTGAATCTTCTCAGGCGCGGTTGCCGCCGACGGCAGGACGTTGTTGAGTTCGACTTCCACCAGCGCGCGACTACGCGCCAACAGGCTCTCCAGCTCCAGTGTGTTAGAAGCCATTTTCGTCTTTGCTGTTTTCGAGGGTTTCAGCGGGAGGTTCTTTGAAAGGCGCCGTGACGGGGCGGCCTTGGTTGTCGCGCAGCAAAATCTCTATTCGTCGCTCGGCCTGGCTCAAGCGCTCCTGGCACTCGCGCGAGAGTCGAATGCCGTGTTCAAACAATTCGAGGCTCTTTTCCAGCGGCAAGTCGCCGTCTTCCAACTGCCGAACAATCTGTTCTAAAGCCTCCAAAGAAGCTTCGAACGTGCGGCCCTGTTCTTGACCATTTTTCATTTACCAGTGAGTCTACTTTCTAATACCAACCGGGCGCTACCGCGCTCGGTTCCGTTTGCGGTTGCGCACAGATTTCTTCAGCAAAGGACTATTCGGATCGATAGTTCCAATCGCGGGCAATTCTTTCATCACACTGTCAACCACGCGTTGGACCACCGCGTCGTCTTTGAATTCGATCACCTTCCAACGCTCTGCATCGCGCCGCATCGTCATCTCGATCGTCCGATCACTCAACGCCGCTGTGGCTTTCGCCGTGTCTCCCTCAGTCGTGACTTTCATTAGCGACGGAACAGTGATTAGGAGAAAAATAAACGGTCGTGGCTCCGACTTCGAAGCGAACTCCTTGATCTCCTTCACCACTTCGTCGTGAACCGTTTGCTTCAAACCTGGCAGCAGGGTTGGCACGATCGTGTCGATCCGCTGCTGGATCGAACTATTGAGCGCAAACCCATATCGCCCGGCAGCTTTCTGACTGACGCTCGGCAGCATATTTTTCGCGATCTCCTCGTCGTCGATTCGCTTTTGAAACTCCGCCACGTCGTTACGCTGCGCGGCGTCGATCATCAGTGTCAGCGTGTAAGACGGAGTCGATTGGTAATAGCGCCACCCGAAGAACCCGCCGACGATCGCCGCCAGAACAACAAATAAAACCACAAACATCAGCAGCGCCAGGATCCTGCGCCATCGCCCGCGCTTACCCACTCGAGCACGCGCAGCCGGCCCACCCTGCGGCGCATCGAGATCGATTACTATCCGTTTGCGCATTGCGTTATTCCGTGGCTTCGACGCTCACGACTCGAGTGTTCAGTCTTCCCTTTGCCAGTCGCACGCTAACGGCGTCGCCTTCGTCGACGGATGCCGCATCGCGCAACGGTTTGCCCGACGCATCCTGCGCTATCGCGTAGCCTCGTTGCAACACTCCGAGCGGCGAGAGCGCATCGAGCGAGGCAGCCGCGAGGCCCAGCCGTTCGCGTCCCTCTTGAAGCTTGAACTCGATCGCCCCTTCACACGACCCTGAAGCCGCGTCCAAACGCGCGCGCGCATTCGTCAATCGCGATTTGACTTCGTCGAACGCCTGCGACAGTGCTTGTTCCTGAACTCTCGATCGCAGGTTCACGATCTGAAATTTCGTTTGCCGGACGAGTTGACGACCGAGATGTTCGAGCGCTGAACAGATCTGATCTTCACGTGCTGCAACGATCTCGGCAGCGGCAGATGGAGTCGCTGCACGAAAGTCGGCGGCGAAGTCTGCAATCGTGAAGTCGGTTTCATGGCCCACAGCGGAGATCACCGGAATCGCAGACTTGCGAATCGCGCGAGCGACTTCTTCCTGGTTGAAGGCCCACAGGTCTTCCGTCGAGCCACCGCCGCGGCCGACGATCAGCACGTCAACCCCGTCAGCTTGACGTCCGTCGCGCAATGCACGTTCGTGATACTGGTTTATGAACTGGATCGCACGCGCGATCTCCGGACCAGCAGAATCGCCCTGCACGCGCGCCGGGGAAAACAGAACGTGAACCGTGCGTGTGCGTCGCGAGATCACGTTGAGAATGTCGCGTATCGCAGCCCCGGTCGGCGAAGTGACGATCCCCACGCGTCGTGGAAAAACCGGCAACGGTCGTTTCAGCTCTTTCGCGAACAAGCCTTCTTTCTGAAGACGATCGCGAAGTTGTTCGAATGCAACGCGCAATGCACCGGCGCCAACCGGATCGAGCGCGTCGATAACCATCTCATACTCTCCGCGCGGAGCATACACAGAGAGTTTACCGCGCGCGCGAACTTTCAAACCGTTCGCAGGTCGAAAGCGAATGCGAACATTAGTCGAGCGAAAACATTTCGCACGCAGTTGGGCGTTTTCATCTTTGAGCGTGAAGTACCAGTGACCCGACGAGTGATCTTTGAAGTTCGAGATTTCGCCTTCTACCCAAACGGACGCGAAGCGCGCCTCGAGCGATGTTCTGATCGAGTTTGTTAGCTGTGAGACAGTTAACGGTTTGCGCTCGGCCTCGTCGAAAAGGGCATGGAAGAGGGGTTGGTTCATCTCTGCGTATCTCTGCGTCCTCTGCGCCTCTGCGGTTTAACCTGCCTTCTCACCGCAGAGGCGCAGAGGACGCAGAGGTACGCAGAGGAAAGCCTAAGGCGTATTCAAACCTACTACTGGACTCAGTCTCACGGAAGCGCCGTCACGATTGGTACGCACGCGAACACGCGGCGACGACGACACGGAATTCGAAGCATAAGTTATCGTGTAAGCCGAGCGCAGTTGCGCCACCACCTCGTCGTACGCTTTCTGCAAATCCTCGAGCCGCCGAATCGGATAGTAAACCCCGCCTGAAGCACTCGCGAGTTTGCGTCCTTCCTCTTCCGCGCGCGTGGTCAGCGTGAGATAGCGCGTGCGCATAGGATCGATCGTGACCTCCGGTTTCGGCACGCTCGATTCCGGAATCAATCCTGAAGGCACGTACAACGGATACACGAGCGCGCCCGATTCACCCAACGCCTGGAGAATCGCCGGGAACGGCAGGAACGACTTGTTGTCGTCGCCATCAGACATCACCACGATCGCAGTGCGTTCTCCACGCAGTTTCTTAATCGGATCGGCCAACACGTAGCCGAGTGCGTCGTAAAGCGCTGTGCCGCCGCCGGCATCGATCTCGTCCAGTTTCCGCGAGAGCATTTGACGGTCGGTGCTGAAGTCGGAGATCACCTGAATATCATCGCGGAAGCTAATGATCGAAATCCGATCCTGCGGGCTCGCAGTGCGGAGGAAGTCGCGCGCGGCTTTGCGAATAAAATCCATTCGCTCCTCGACACTACCTGACACGTCGAGCAGCAACACGAGATTGAAAGGTTCATTCGCGGGCGAAACATCCGTCACGCGCCGTTCGATCCCGTTTTCCCAAACCGTGAAATCGGATTCGCGCATGCCTCCGATCGCGCGTCCATTCCGATCCGTGACACTGGCCGTAAATCGCATCAACTGCGGCGCAACGGAACTGACGATCCGTCCCGGCGGAGTGCGCTTCACTAACGAAGGCTCTTTGTCTGGAGGCGGCAGTGTTTTCGCGTAGTCGCCAAACATCTTCGGCGACACTTTCCGAATGGCCTCGACGAGTTCGAAGTCGCCGCTGCGAACGATCGCACGCGCGGCTTCAGTCAGTGGCCGCTCGCGGAGGTCGGCGGGCGCCATTTCGGGGTCGATGTTCAGAAGCACAACACCGCGTTGCGTGCGAAAGTCGAGTGCGACGAGCTCTTCTTTGTTTGCGTCCTTTTCACCGAGACGGCCGGAAAGTTTGTAAACGCCGCCGGCTTTCTCTTTGATCGGCGGCAGTTCGACGTCGCTCATGTAACGCGGCTTACTCGCTTCCCAAACGAAGTTGAACTTCACTGCTTCGAGCGGAACGTCTGCGTGAATGGTTCCCGTGTCGGTTTTGACGGCAGCAGACTCGACACTCCCAATGACGTCGACAGCGCCCGCCTGTCCTTCAACTTCGACCTTCGAGCGCACCGGAATCGTCACGACGAGATCGATGCGGTTCTTTTCGCCGCGCGCACGCACGTCGATCACGAACGCGCCGCCTTTCTGCTCGACTTTGACGTCGTCAGGCTCGATTGCCGAGCCCGACGATTTGGCGTCGACAGTGACCTTTTTCTGTTGTTCTTCCGACGCGATCACGCTCACGCGCCCGTCGAGGTTCTTGACGGAAAGCGAGACTTTTTCCGGGGCTTCGAGTTCCTTTTTGAAGCCCTGGGCGAGGGCTGTTGAACACAAACCGCACAGCACCATGGCGAGGGATAAAAATCTACTTAACATTGCCGAGCGATCTTGCCCACAGGCGCTCTTATGGTCAAGCGCAGGCACGGATTTACGGCGGCCTCTTTGAAATCCTCTCTGCGTATCTCTGCGTTCCTCTGCGCCTCTGCGGTG
>JBIOUJ010000297.1:0-10591 GCA_044867025.1 Pyrinomonadaceae bacterium
CCGATCTGCGTTCATCCGCGTAAATCTGCGGCTAAACTCCGCTGTCGGGAGGCTTCGAACAATAAGATTCCCGCGGCGACGGAGACGTTGAGACTCTCGGCGTCGCCTTTCATCGGAATACTCACTCTCCGATCAGCGCTCTCTAATTCCTCGGCCGTGAGGCCGGTTGATTCGGGTCCCAGGACGAGCGCGGTTGGTCCAGTCCAATCGATCGCGGTGTATGACGTGCTCGCCTCGACATCGGCACAAACCGTCACGATTCCGCGTTTACGACACCAAACAATCATTTCATCAAACGCGACCTCATTCCAGATCGGAAGCCTGAACGCCGATCCCATCGCTCCACGCAGAGACTTCGGCGAGAACGGATCGCTCGTGTTTTTCGTGGTGATTACGCCAGTCGCTCCCGCGGCTTCAGCCGTTCGCAAGATCGCGCCGACGTTCACTGGATTGTTGATCTGATGCAGCACCACGAGTAACGAATTTGCATCGAGACTGGCAGTCAAATGTTTTTCAGAAGCTTCAGGTCGTTGTGCGAGAACGATAATCCCTTGCGGCGTCTTCGTGTATGACACCGACTCGAGCAACTTCTCGCTAACCGTGGCCACGCGTTTCGACACGCGCGAGAGTTCCTCGATCGCGGCTGCAGCGCGCTCTTTGCGCATCAGCTCTTCAGAAACAATCACCGCCTCAATCTCGAGATTCGAGCGCTGCGCCTCTCCACACAGTCGCAAGCCCTCGATAAAGATCAACTCTTCGATCTTTCCATCTCGAACCGCTCGAACCTGTCGGAGAAGGGAATTGTCGCGACTCGTGATGATCAAAGCGCAATCTCCGCCCAGATGGGCCAATGATCGGAAACGTTGAGTGGTTTGGCGACGCCCCAGCGTTCGATCTTAACTCCTCGCGTGAAAATCCAATCAGCGTGCATAAGCAAGCCACCGCCACGCCACGTCGAGGTACCGGTTGGAAAGGGTGTCGTGTAACCGCGTGATTCGAGAAACCCACGTGTCTGACGGCACTTTTCATTCGATAGTGTGTTGAAGTCGCCGAGAATGATCGACGGCAGCGCAGCTTTGTCTGCTTCCGCAACGATCGTTTCGAGCTGGGCCAGTTGTCCATTAACCGCCGCGTGCGGATCGACGTGCGCGTTCAGCAGTCGAATCTGATTTGAATCGATCGAGACGGTTGCTGCAATCGCCATTCGTGGCCGCCAGGGACATTCGTGCCACGGCAGGTCGATTCGCGTCACGTCGATCAACGGCAAACGACTCAACAGCGCGACGCCGGTGTCGCCGCTGTCGTGCAAATCGATCGGTTCTTCAAAGTCGAGCCACCATTGCCGCTTCGCCGGCGCAAGGCCGCGCGGAATTCCCGCGGGAGCGTGGGCCCAGTTCATGTGCATCTCGCTCGCCAACTCCTTTGCGACGTGATGACCGCCAGTGCGTTTGGTCCGCTTGTCGGCCTCTTGCAAAGCGAGAATGTCGACGCGCGGCAGCAGCGCGCCATCTGAGAAAGCACGCGCGGCTGTCGAGATCATCCGTCCAACATGCTGCGGACGTCGAGCTAAATTCATCAGTCCCATCTTGCGACGCAGACCGCCCGTGATGAGATAAGGCCCGCGCGCATATCGGATGTTGTATGATGCGATAACGAGTTTATTACTTTGTGAGGGCTGGTGATTAGGTTCCTCGTGCAACTCGAGTTTTTCGGAGTCGGTTAGAGGGGGAATCGCGGTGACCATGTCGCTACTATATTTATCATGAGCCGTAGAGTTGTTGCAGTTGTTGACGACATGTTTTTTGCGTCGAAGATTCGCGCTGTTGCGGAAGCAGTGGGTGTCGAGGTCAGTTTTCCCCGAACTAAAGAGGCGTTAATCGAGAAGGCGCGTGAGGCGCAGTTGATTCTGGTTGACTTGCACAATCAGAGGTTCGATCCTGTTGACGTCGCTCAGGAGCTACGCGGGATCCCGATCGTCGGCTTCTTTTCACACGTCGAAACAGAACTGCAACGAACCGCACTCGCCGCGGGGTTCGATCAAGTGCTACCCCGATCCGTGTTCGTCCGTGATTTACCGAAAATATTATCCGCGGATTAACTACCCGACCGGCGCAGGCGCGACGACTTCGTGAATCGATCGCACTTCGCCAACCAACTCCTCATACTGCGGCAACGTGAGCGCCTGTGCGCCATCCGAAAGCGCGTGCTCAGGCTGATCGTGAACCTCCACTATCAACCCATCCGCGCCCACCGCAACACCTGCACGCGCCAGCGGCATCACCATGAAAGTCCGGCCCGTTCCATGCGAAGGATCGACGACGACAGGCAAATGCGAAACCTGCCGCACTGCGGGAATCGCCGCAAGATCCAAAGTATTTCGCGTGTGCTGCGCAAATGTACGAATGCCGCGTTCGCACATAACGACTTGATAATTGCCTTCAGCCATCACGTACTCCGCCGCCAGCAGCCACTCCTCGAGCGTCGCCGACAACCCGCGTTTCAGCAGTATCGGCAACTTCGCTTTGCCCGCGCGTCGCAGCAACGAGAAGTTCTGCATGTTGCGCGCGCCGATCTGGATCATGTCGCCGTAACGTTCAACCTGATCCACGCCGGCCTCGTCCAGCGCTTCGGTGACGATCTTCAACCCGTACGCCTCGCGCACCTCTGCCAGTATTTTCAAGCCTTCTTCGCCGAGTCCCTGAAACGCGTATGGTGAAGTCCTTGGCTTGTAAGCACCTCCACGGAAAAACCGCGCACCACTTCGCCTGACTGCTTCAGCAATGGCAAACGCCTGCGTGCGACTCTCAATCGCACATGGACCAGCAATAATCGCCAACTCGTCTCCGCCGATCGTTGCGTCTCCCACGCGCACGATGGTCTTTTCCTGTTTCAGATCCAGACTGATCAGCTTGTAAGGCTTGCTGACGCGAATCGCTTCAGCGACGCCGGGAAGGTTCTCGAAGTGAGAAGGATCGACTGCACCCTGGTTACCAGTGATACCGATCGCGGTGCGAGTTGCGCCAGGCATCGGATGGCCCTTGAAACCTAAGTGCTCGATTACGCTGAGGACGGTCTCGACTTGAGCGTCGGTGGCGTCGTGTTTCATTACGATTAACATGGTGCTTTTCCTCTTAAACTTTTTTCGTTAGGCCATGGGGGTTGCGCACAAGGCTCTACATCTGTTCAGGTACCTTAATACCAAGTATGGAAAGCGAGGTGGTTAGCTTAATTCTGATGATTTTTGTGACGGTGATCAAGACCGCACGGCGTACTTCGTCCGGTTCGGTCATGATCCGGTGGTCGTGATAGAAACGGCTGAAAGCTCTGGCCAGCGAGAAAGTGTACTTTGCCAGGTTGGCAGGTTCCGCTGAATTGCGACACTGAGCAATCACTTCATCGAGCTGTTGCGATAACATTAACAGCGACCAAATCTCCGTTCCGGCGTCGCCAGACAACACCTCTGTCACTCTTGCCTGCAACGCGCCGTCTTCGGCTGCTGCCTTCATTAACGCATCCGCGGCGTCAACAGTTTCATTGCCGAGCTTGCGAAAGATCGAGTTGGTCCGTACCGCGGCATACTGGCAGTAAGGCCCTGTCTCACCTTCGAACGACAACGCTTCTTTGAAATCAAACGCGATCACAGTCGTGCGCGTAAACTTCAACAGGAAGTAACGCAGCGCAG
This sequence comes from Pyrinomonadaceae bacterium, assembly GCA_044867025.1. GTDB lineage: Bacteria > Acidobacteriota > Blastocatellia > Pyrinomonadales > Pyrinomonadaceae > PSRF01. The sequence continues at coordinate 3,683 of JBIOUJ010000297.1, forward strand.
CGACTGCAACCTCGTGCGCCGTCGCTCTCTTTTCGTCGTCGGAAAGATCGGGATTTCGTTTTTCAACTTCCGCGAGAGCTCCCGCTTCGAGTTGATCTATCAGATCGTCGGCTTTAACGCCCAACCCTTTGCGTCCGCTCATCTCGATGTAAGGCCGCGCGCGATCCTCGTCGCTCAATTGGATTCCAAGCTCTTCACATGCTGCGGGCGACAACGCAACCATCTCGTAGCTGAAGTGGACGCTCGCGTCTTCGCCGATCTCAGGTACAACAGCCGCCACGCCTCGTGCGACGATCTCCTGCGGATATGATTGACGCGAGTCGATCACGTTGTAGACGGTGATGCCGCCGCCGAATGGCGGGCGATCACCGCCTGTTTCAGTTTTGCTTACCCAGAGAACATGGCCGTCGGGGTAGTTTCGGAAGACTTTGTAATTGAAGTCGAGCCCGAGTTTGCCGAGTTTCCAGAGTTGGTAAGCGATGTCTTTTCCGGTGTAGGTTACGGTTCCATTTGAGCGCACGATGATCTTGTCTGACTCGTGTTCGTCAGTGCCTGTGTGCGATTCGAATGGCATGACCCAGCAGCCTGCGTGTCGACCGTCAGGTTCATACCTGATCACGCCCGTCTTCTTCATCAGCTCGAAAGCGCGCTCCCAGAAATGCAGGTGCAGAATGTCTGACTCGCGTGCTAGGAGATCGTAGCGAATGTCGAGTCGCTCCATGGTGTCGAGGATGCATTCGACGTTTCGCGTGGCGACGTAATCTGCAAGCTCGGCGATCGTGTTTCCGCCTTCTTCGAGTGCGTGCAACACTTCATTGCGAAGCTTGACCTTCTCCGGATTGAGGTCGCCGCTCGCGTTTCCGTCGCGGTAGAAGAGTCCAACCTTTGTGTAGAGGTCCCAGCAGTAATAATCGAATGGGTAGTCTTTAGTGAGTGAAGCATCGAGCGCCTTGATCTGGTCCAGGTTCATCTTCTCGAGATGCAGGAAGCCGACGACGACGTCTGCGACCTGGACGCCCGTGTTGTCGATGTAATTCTGGACCTCGACGCGATCACCAGCGGCTTGCAGGATACGCACGAACGTATCGCCCAGGACGGCGTTTCGAACGTGACCGATGTGCGCTGCTTTGTTGGGGTTGATGCTGGTGTGCTCGACCATCTTTTTAGGTTGGTCTTGATCGGGCGCCTTCGTTGGGGTTGGACCAGCAAACAGACCAAGCAGTTTGGCGCGATCTAAAAAGACGTTGATATAACCGGCACCCGCGATCTCCACACGCGAGACTTCTTCGATATCTTCGAGCTGTGCTTTGAGCTTTTCAGCTATGTTTCGCGGCGCCTGTTTTTCGCCAGTGGCTTGTTTGATCAGTTTCGCGAGCTCGAAAGAAACGGGAAACGCAAGATCCCCGAGTTCCGGGCGCGGCGGAGCCTCAACGCTGAGCTGCTGCACCTCAACACCAAAAATCTCACGCGCCGCGCCGCGAATTCGCTCCGTGAGCTTTTGTTGCAGTTCGGTTAGTGTCATGGGAAAAGGCGAGAGTATAGCATCCCTTTGAAGCGTGGCCTCCTGCCGCCGCTTTTGCAGGTTTGAGGGGCTTGCGCCGAAGCCGTTGGCTGATTTCATTTAAGGTTCGACGTAAACGCCCGAAGGTTGACCTAATCGCCGACTCTGGGTTCCACGTTAACGCCGACAACGTTGACCGCCGACGTTAACGCCGAAGGCTTTGACCTGATCGACGACTCCGGGTTCCACGTTAACGCCGACAACGTTGACCGCCGACGTTAACGCCGAAGGCGTTGGCTAATTTCAGCCCAGGGTTGGAGCGCAAGCGACAACCCTGGGTCAACTCATTAATAATACAATCCAACCCTGAAAGGGTTCCTGCCGCAAATCAATCCCAGACGTAGCGCTCGTCATAATCAATTCCATATGCCTCGAGAAACGCGCGGTATTCATCCTGAAACGTCACACGTCTGTGATGTTCCTCCTGATTCTCGATATACCTGATCACCTCTTGTAGATTCGATTGACTAACCGAAAACGCTGCGTAACCTCCTTGCCAATGAAACTTCGAGAGCCTTGGAGATGTTTCTTTGATCCAATTTGTCGATGTTCGCTTCACCTCTTTCACCACGCTCGCTATCGGTAGAGTGCGGCAGAGAGCAAACAGCGCATGCGCATGATCCTCCACTCCGCCAACAATCAGGGTTTCGCAATCATGTTTCCGAAGCATGTGCGCAAGGAAAGCATGCATTTCGCTACGCAAAACTTTGTCGTTCAAAAACGGGAAACGATTTTTTGTCGAGAAGATGAGGTGCGTCCACAGACGCGCGAGAGATTGAGCCATGTGAGGTGGCCTCCTATTGAGTTTTAACCCTTTTTAGGGTTGGAGCGCAGTCTAGCATGTTTACCCAGGGTTGTCGCTCCGCTCCAACCCTGGGTTTGCTTTAGAAGTCTGAACTAACGCTGACAGCGTTAGGCCTATGCGCGAATAACCCTTTCAGGGTTGAACGAATGATTAATTACACTACCCAGGGTTGTCGCTGCGCTCCAACCCTGGGCTGGAATTAGCGAACGCCTTCGGCGTTTGGAATGTAAGGGTCGTTGTTGTCGCCCTACGCTGGACTGGAATTAGCGAACGCCTTTCGCGTTAAGACCATCTTCCTGTAAGACGCTAAGCCGCTCAAAGAGGCGCGACGTGTTACCATCGCGGGCGAAATGCAAATCTCTGAGGAATTGCGGCGGCGCTTTGCGCACGCGAAGAGGGTGGTCGTGCTTACGGGCGCCGGGGTTTCCGCCGAGTCGGGCGTGCCCACGTTTCGCGGCGGAGGAAATACAACTGTCTGGAAGGGAATGCCTTTCGACGTCATCTCTTCGGCTGCAATGGTCGAGCGCGATCTGCCCGCCGTGTGGGAGTGGTTCGATTATCGTCGCGGGTTTATGGCCGCCATCCAACCCAATCCCGCGCATTATGAGATCGCGCGCTGGCAGGAGCGCTTTGCACAGTTCACGCTAGTTACGCAGAATATCGATGGTCTGCACCAGAAAGCCGGCTCGCGTGACGTGATTGAGCTCCATGGCAACATCTGGCGGGCGCGTTGCACGGTTTGCCGTTTCTCCCACGACAACTCGTCTGACGTGAAACGCCCTGATGCGTGCCTGGAATGCGGAAACTTCCTGCGGCCCGACGTGGTGTTGTTTGGTGAGATGTTGCCGCCGGGAGCTTTTGAGTGTGCGGCTGAACGCGCGTCACAATGCGAACTGTGTTTCGTTGTCGGAACGTCAGGGCTGGTCTATCCGGCCGCAGGGCTGCCGGAAATAGCAAAGGCGGCTGGAGCGTACGTCGTCGAAGTGAACCCGGAGCGCACGCCGCTGTCCGATCTCTGCGATGAAGTGTTGACAGGCAAGGCGGGCGACGTGTTGCCATTGTTTTCAAAATGAAGACTCTCTATTTCGATTGTTTTGCCGGTGCAAGCGGCGACATGATACTCGGCGCGATGGTGGGCGCCGGTGTTGATCCAAACTACCTTCGCGACCAACTCTCACTATTGCACGTCGACGGCTTCAGTCTCGATTTTGAAACAGTCGATCGCTCCGGTCTGAGCGCGACGTACGCGCGCGTCGAAACTGCGCACGAGCACAAGCATCGTCACCTTTCTGACATCAAGCAGATCATCGAAGCATCAGATTTGACAGAGTATGTGAAATGGGTTTCAGTTCAGATCTTCACGCGCCTCGCTGAAGCCGAGTCACGTGTGCACAACGAGCCCATCGAGCACGTTCACTTTCATGAAGTCGGCGCGCTTGATGCGATTGTAGACGTGGTCGGCGCTGCGATCTGTTTTGACTATTTGGACATCGGGCGTTTCGTATGCTCGCCGTTGCACGTCGGGAGCGGCATGGTCCAGATGGCCCACGGCAATTTCCCAATTCCGCCGCCCGCAGTCGCAGAACTTCTGAAAGGAGTGCCGTTCTACGCAACCGACATAAAAGGCGAATTGCTGACGCCGACCGGCGCAGCGATCCTCACGACGGTTTGCAGCGAGTATGGTCCAATTCCACAGATAAACGCGGACTGCATTGGATACGGCGCCGGTTCACGCGACTACGAGAGTTTTCCAAATGTCTTGCGCGTGCTGTTTGGCGACACCGAAGGTCATCCAAACGACGACCGGCTGTGGATGCTCGAAACCAATCTCGACGACGCTTCACCACAGATCATCGGTCACGTGATGGATCGCGTCCTCGAGTTGGGCGCGCTCGACTGTTTCTTCACTCCGGTGCAGATGAAAAAGAACCGTCCCGGGGTGCTTTTGTCCGTCCTTTGCAGACCCGAGGAAAAGGAAGCGGTCATGAAGTTGTTGTTTATGGAAACGACAACGCTGGGTATTCGCACTTATGAAGTCCTAAGGCGCGGGCTGCAACGAACCGTGGTTCGCGTGGAAACGCAGTACGGAACGATCGATGTTAAAGTAGCGCTACTCGAAGGGCGCGTGGTAAACGAAATGCCGGAGTTCGACCAGTGCCGGGCGGCTGCGGCCAGGGCGAACGTCCCCCTTAAAGTGGTGGAGGATGCAGCGCGAGTTGCGTTGGCAAAATCGCGTCAGTAAGTATATGGCAACAAAGTTTTTAGACCAGAAGCAGAACAACAAAGTGGATCTCGATCTGATCGCGCAGGGAGTGCGGCTGATCATCGAGGGCATCGGCGAAGATCCTGAGCGCGCGGGCCTGGTGGAAACACCGCAACGCGTCGCCGAGATGTACGCCGAGTTGACGTCAGGCATGCGCGAAGATCCGGCGCAGCACGTTGTGCCTCTGCCGGGCGACAAACACGACGAGATGGTAATCGTGAAAGATATCAGCATCGCGTCGCTGTGCGAGCACCACCTCGCTCCGTTTGTCGGCCGGTGTCACATCGCGTACATCCCGAAGGGCGGCCGTATCCTCGGCATCTCGAAGCTCGCGCGCCTCGCCGAGACGTTTTCGCGGCGGCTTCAACTTCAGGAACGATTGACTACTGACATCGCAAACACTCTTTTCGAGGGCCTCAAGCCACTCGGCGTGATGGTCGTGATCGAAGCGGAACACACTTGCATGACGCTGCGCGGCGTGCGGAAGGCTGATGCGAAGACGGTGACTTCAGCAGTGCTCGGCGGTTTTCGCTCCGACCCACGCACACGTGCTGAAGCAATGGCCCTGATCAAAGGAAAGGATTAACGAGAGGCCTATGTACCGAATCATTGTCGCCGTTCTCATTACTGCGCTCACGTTCGGCGCCGTACAGTCACAAAACGGCAAAACGAGTTCTTCTGAAATCAAAGAAGCAACGCTCAAAGGGCATATCAGGTTTCTTTCAGACGACCTGCTCGAAGGCCGTGGCACGGGAGTTCGTGGCGGCGAGCTGGCGGCGAAGTACATCGCTGCACAACTCGAAGCTCTCGGCGCGAAAGGCGCCGGTCCTAATGGAAGTTTCTTTCAACCCGTTTCGCTCGTCGGCGTGAAAGCGGATCCGAACACGGTTCTGACGATCTCGGGTGCGAATGGAAGTGAGACTTTCAAATTCGCCGACGACTTCGTGGCATTCACTGGCGCGCAAACGGAATCGGTCGACGTCGACACCGATCTCGTCTTCGTTGGTTACGGCATCAACGCGCCCGAACAGCGTTGGAACGATTACAAGGGCACTGACACGGATTATCGCGGCAAGATTCTCGTGATGCTGGTGAACGATCCACCAGCGACCACCGCCGAGCCGAACCTCTTTGGCGGCAAAGCGCTCACATACTACGGCCGCTGGACGTACAAGTATGAAGAAGCTGCTCGACGTGGTGCGGTCGGCGCAATCCTGTTGCACACGGATCAATCCGCCGGCTACCCATGGGGTGTCGTGCGAACGTCGAATGGCTCGTGGCGATTCGACATTGCCCGCACGCAAGGCGACACAACTCCGTTTCTACAGTTTCGCTCCTGGGTGACTGACGACGCCGCACGTCGCTTGATGAAACTCGCGGGTCAGGATCTCGACACACTGCGAACCAAAGCTGCAACTCGAGATTTCCAACCAGTAAAACTCGGCGTCAAAGGCAAGTTGAACCTGAAGAGCGAATTGAAACGCGTTGAAGACAAGAACGTCGTCGGCATTTTGGAAGGAAGCGATCCGCAGTTGCGCAGCGAGTATGTTGTGTACTCAGCGCACTGGGATCACCTCGGCGTCGGCGCGCCGAACAAAGAGGGCGACAAGATCTACAACGGCGCGCAGGACAACGCGACTGGAGTAGCCTGCGTTCTTGCAATTGCTGACGTAATCTCGCACATGTCGCCGCGTCCAAAGCGCTCGAGCTTGTTTCTGTTTCCGACGGCTGAAGAGCAGGGACTGCTCGGCGCCGAATGGTACGCAAAGCATCCGGTCGTGCCAATCGACAGGACCGCGGCCAACGTGAACCTCGACTCGATGAACGTGCTTGGGCCAACACAGGACTTCATTCCGCTCGGCGCGGAACGTTCGACGCTCAAAGGCGTCGTCGATGCAGTCGCGAAAACGATGGGAGTGAGAGTTTCGCCCGACGCGCGTCCGGAGCAGGGCTCGTTCTATCGTTCCGATCATTTCCCGTTTGCGAAAGCCGGCGTGCCTTCGATCAGTTTGAAAGAAGGAAGCGATTACGTCGGTCGTTCCAGGGAATGGGGCGAGGAGCAGTTCAAGGCGTACAACACTGCGCACTATCATCAGCCCTCCGACGAGATGCGAGACTCATGGGATTATCGCGGCATGATTCAGGAAGCGAATATTGCACTCGCGATCGGCCGCCTGATTTCGGACGCGCCCGAGAAGCCTCGCTTCAATCCCGACGATGAGTTTGCGAAGAAGCCTTAGCTGATCTCTCGAGTACCTCTGCGTTCCTCTGCGCCTCTGC
>JBIOUJ010000298.1:0-25169 GCA_044867025.1 Pyrinomonadaceae bacterium
GCAGAGGAACGCAGAGTTACGCAGAGTTGAAACCATGCAATAGTTATGAGTACCCGAATTATTACCCTGCTGCTGTTGGTGCCACTGTTCTTCTCAACAGCGGCGGCCCAGTCGCCCCGCACTCCAACCGAAGTAACGCGCGAGTTCTACAAGCTCATGCGCGACAAGAGGTTTCGCGAGGCCTTCGCGATATCGATCTATCGCTATGCTCTTGAAGGCCTCTCACAGCAGGAATTTGACGACCTGCGACCAGACTTTGAAAACATGGCATCCGCGGTCGGTCAGGGGATTCAGAGTCCGGACTTCATAACGGGCGAACAGATTAGCGGAGATACGGCGGCGGTTTTTCTGAAGGTCCCGAGCCCGGACGGAAAGGAAAAGACTGAACCCATCGCGTTGATGAAGCTCGACAACGTGTGGGTGATTGGCGATAAAGACAGCCTTGCACTCGTCAAAAAACAAGGCAAGAAGTTCTTCTTTGAAGCTCGCATCAACGCCCACCATTCCGACGTTCAGGACATGCTCACGCGCATCACGCTCGCACAGGTGGTCTACAGCCAGGGCCACAATGGCTTGTTTGGCAACATGGCAGAACTAGTCGCCGCCGGGCTCATCCCCAAGGATATTGAAGGAATCGAATCCACTGGCTACCGCTTTCAGATTGTTCGAGCACCAGACGGCAAGTCGTGGTACGCCACGGCAGAACCCACCCAGTACGGGCGCATGGGCCGACTTTCGTTCTTCCTCGACGCTTCCGGCGTGCGAAGTGGAGATGTTGGTGGCAAACCGCTCGTCGTAAAGAATTAAACTATTGCATCGCTGCAAGTAGGTTTTGCTAGAATGGTCCTTGCGAACGCCCCCAATCGCTTCCCGATCGGTGCCCTTCCTCAAATTGGTCCGAGATTATTTAAAGAATGTCGGAACTGCCCAGGAGAATCGTGTCACGTCTGCGCCGTTTTATTGGAAATCGGCGAGGGTCGAGACGTGTGCAAGCGCGGCTGAGGTTCACGCTGAGCTTCTCTGATCCGAGGGTGCGTTCGAATGGTGCGCGCCGGCTTCCGACGCTGGATGGGCACACACTGGACGTTAGCACGACCGGACTGGCGTTGGTTGTTCCCGCGATTCGCATTGGAGAACACTATCTCGCCGGGGCCGATCGGAAGCTGCACGTTAAACTCGAGCTTCCGAGTGGACCAGTAGAGATGAAGGTCGCGACCGTGCGGTACGAGAGCCTGGAGGATGATACGGGGTATCTGATTGGCGCAAGGATTTTGGAGTTGAGCGATGCGGATCGGGTGAGTTTTGAGAAGTACGTATTAGCTGCAGATGAACGCGGATGACGCAGATCTGCGTCATCCGCGTTCATCTGCGGCTAAATGAAAAGCAAAGTTCCGAAGGCCTCGGGGACGTGGAAGGCGGGTTCCGGGGCTCGTGTGGGTCGCCAGGCAAGATAGCGATCGGGTGCTTCCGGACCAACGCACCGGAATACGTTCACACCCCACACGTCACCTGCCTGCGGTTTCGGAATAGCTGCACTCCACGGAATCCTCATTCCCACGAACAACTGGTCCTGCTCGAGCTTTGCAGCAGTGGTGAAGCCTGAGGCGAAGTCCCAGTCAGTTTCTCTTCCCGAAGGCGTCAACGTGATTCCAAGGTCAACCCATTCACCTGTCGGTGCGGCTTCAAACTCAAAGTATCGCGAAGGATTCGACGGATCGGGCGCGAGGAAAATCTCGCAGACATCCCGATCCCAAAGTCCCAACGTCTTCTTGTCAGTCACAGGATTCGTGGAAACAACTAACGGTTCCTGTTGCGCGCCAACGAAGCGCACGTGCAGCGCTTCATTGGACCAGCAGACCCTCGCTTCAGCATGTCGCGTACGCGCCGCGGGTTCGCCTGACCACAGACGACGGATCTTCACGGGCTGACACGTCTGCCAGATCTCGTTGTCGAAGTCAGACTCGGCAATGGCCTCATTTACGTACGACGCGACAATCGTTGTCTCTGAATCCATTAGCTCTTCAAACTGTTCAAGCAATCATCAATCAGGCGCGTAGGATCTTCGTTGTGAAATACGCGCGCCGTCGTACTGCGCTTTCCAAATTTCTGCACCAGATATTCCCACTCATCCGCAACACCACTCGTTCCCGTCAGGCAGCCAATAATCTTTCCTTCGTCATATGCGATCGTGAATTCATTCAGCGAGCCCATCGCTCCGGCGACGACTAAAACAATGTCGCACGATCGCACCAGCACGACGTTTCGTCCTTTCAACCCGAAACCCGTGTAGACCAGCGCGTCGCAAGCGTCGAGCGGCAACTTGTATTGCTCGACGTGCTCACGTTCATTAATTCCCGGCGAGATGCCGATATGAAAACAACCGGCGTCGTGCGCTGTCTTTCCAACGACGTAAATGATTCCCGTGGTCGCGCCGGTAAGCAGCACGACGTCTTTTTCAGCAATGACTCGAGCCAGCCGCTCAGCTTTCGCGACCAGGGTATTCCCCATCTCCAGTCGCGAGCTCTCGGGCGCCGCCGAGCCCATAACTCCGATCTTTGTCTTCATACTTTTCTTCTCGGTCCCACCAACGCTGAGTCAGAAACCACGTAAGTCCGGGCATCATGAACAAGATTCCCACGCCGATCGTGACGATCCGAGGCGAAATACTAAACCGATCGAGAAGTTCACCAGTCGCGTAGTTCGATGCTGCCATAGTCAACGTCACGAGCGCCAACTCAGCAGCGAAAACGCGCCCACGAAAACTGTCTGCCACTGAGCGCTGCAACATCACGGTCGAGAAAACCCAGAGAATACTACCGCCGCAATGCGCGATTCCGAGAACGATCAGAGCAAAGGCCAGGCCCGTCGCACTGCCAAAGGCTATATAAAAAACGCCGCCAATCAGAAACGCAATTCCGATGGACACTTGCATACGACGCTCCCCTTCGCCCGCAATTCGACGCGCCACGATGGGACCAATAGCCGTTCCGATTCCACGCGCCGCAAAAAGAACGCCGATACCGCCTGCGGCGCCTTTGCCGACGGGGAAGATTCGTTCGCCAAAAACGGCCAGCAGCGTGAGTATTCCACCGCCGAGTCCCCACGCAGGTTTAACCAGTAAGTACGCCAGGACGCGCGGGCGATCCTTGACGTATCTGATGCCCTCGATGGTTGCGGTTATTCCCAGGATACGACCCAACGCGAGTTTCTGGCGCGGTCTCTTCGCGCGTTTCGGAACCCGTATGCTGGCTATTAAAGCCGCCGACAACAAATAGGTTGCAGCGTCCAGAACGAAAGCGACGTTTGTCCCATATGCATCAGTGATAATCCCGCCGATCGCTGCTCCGATCGTGAGCATCGCAGACCACGTCACCGACGAGATCGCATTCGCGGCCACCAGTTCCCGATCTTCCACGATCGAGGGAATCGCGGCCGTCTTCGCAGGTTCAAAGAAAGTCGAAAGCCCCAACTGAACGACCGTCAACACGTAAATGATCCACAACTGATCTGCGCGACGGACAAGCAGAAATCCCAAAACAACAACGGCCCGCAACAAGTCAGACACGATCATGATCGTGCGACGGCTAAATCGATCGGCGACGACACCCGAGATCGGTCCAAACAAAAAACTCGGGACGAAGCGCGCGACCAGAAGAAGTCCGACGTCGCGACCCGAGCCAGTGAGTTGCAGGATGATGGTGTAAAGCGCGATGGTATTAAACCAATCGCCCATCTGACTAACGACCTGCCCGAGCCACAGTTGTCTAAAACTGCGATTTCTCCGCAACAGATCGATGTAACCCATTTGTGCTGCCATGATTGGACGCGTCACCTTAACCCAGCTTGACCGAAGTTCTCAATCTGACTCGTCAAAATGATGTCACACTTCTGGAAGATCAAGAATCTTTAGATTTTTGAGCGGCACACAAGTTGAACTTAGGCATGACGCGGCGTGGAAGCCTCAGGCTTCGCGGGCTCTCCGCACGGGGCCCGTAGCCGCACGGTTCTATGACAACGAATACCAGTGAAACATCTCACCCAGCACGGCAGCCCTTGCGGGGGCTGCCTCTTGCCCAATTCGTCGGAGATGGAGCTGAGTTGCTCCCAGCTCTGTCTCCGACATCCCGCCACTCGGCGGCGCGCGCGCGCCTAGGCATTTCTCTGCGCGACTCTCTTTCACACTGGTGGTTAACAAATCAACTCTGGATCTTATGGACTCTACTTGTGGTCCCAATTGCTCTTGAATTGATTTACAAAACATTTCTTCTCGCTCCAATCTCCATTCTTGCAACTTATCTGATCTATCGCAGCGCGCGAGTTCGTCTGCAATCGAAGACGAACGAGGTCGAAGCGCTGAGTGAACTTCATCTCGCAACCGCCGAAGCTTTGGCTACGGCCATCGACGCTAAAGATCAAACGACACATTGCCACGTCCGTCGCGTGCAGATTTATGCGGCTGGGATGGGTGAGGTATTTGGACTCTCGGCCGATGAGATCGCGGCGCTGAAAGCGGGCGCGCTTCTACATGACATCGGCAAGCTTGCGGTGCCGCCGCATATCCTGAACAAGCCTGGTCCGTTAACGCCGGCAGAGTTTGAAAAAATGAAGATTCACACGGTCGTAGGAGCTCAAATCCTTGGCCGTGTTGAGTTTCCATATCCTGTGATTCCGATCATCAGGCATCACCACGAACAGTGGGATGGACGCGGCTATCCAGACAAGCTCCGCGGCGAGCAGATTCCGATCACGGCGCGCATAATTTCGGTCGTCGATTGCTTTGACTCAGTTCGTGAGGACCGGCCGTTTCGACGCGGCATGACTCTCGACGAAGCAACGGCGTTGTTGTTGCGCGGATCCGGTATTCATTTTGACCCCGTGGTCGTCGAACAGTTCATCAAACACCTGCCGCGATTCGATGCCGAGATCGAAAGACTCGGTCTACAACATCAACCCGCCAACTATTCGACAGAGCCGCCCATTGAACTCAGCACGATCGACCTGGCGCAGACGCGCGAGCGTGGCTCTTACGTCGCTTACGATCAAATCAAGAAAGCGCATCGCGAGGTCTATGCTTTGTACGAGATTGCTCGCACGTTCGGAACGTCTCTGAACGTGGAACACACGCTCGAGATACTCGTCGACAAAGTCGGTCACGTCGTTCCGTTCGACACTTGCATCGTCTACTTTTACGAGGACGTCAAAGGTTACGCGACGGCACGTCACGTCGCCGGCAAGAATGCACAGAAGCTGGCCAGCCGCTGCATTGTGCTCGGAGAAGGTGTGACAGGGTTTGCACTCGCTAATCGCACTGCCGTCAATCAACTTCATCCGAGTCTGGATTTCACAGACATCAATCCGGAAGCAGGGATCAAGTATCGTTCAATGGCTTCGCTGCCGCTGTTCAAAGATGAGGTCTTGCTGGGAGCGCTTTCGGTTTACTCGACTGAGCTCGAACAATATACGGACGATCACATGCGGCTACTAGAAACAGTAACGCGACTGGCGTCGGATGCACTCGGCAATGCGATGCAACATGCTGAAGCGGAGTCGAATGCGTTAACGGATCCGCTCACTGGATTGCCAAACGCGCGCTATCTCTCGTTGCGTTTTGAGGAAGAGGCGGCGCGGGCGCGTCGCACGGATCGAGCGTTTCAGGTCGTGATGCTCGACCTCGATGAGTTCAAGAACGTGAACGACACGTACGGTCACAAAGTCGGCGATAAGATGCTTCGCGAAGTCGCGCAAATTATTCAAGGGCAGTTGCGTGAGTACGATTTTCTCGCACGTAGTGGTGGTGACGAGTTTGTAGCGCTCGTTCAGGAAGTCGTCGGCGCGCAGGTGGAAGAGTTGTGTAACCGCATCGAGACGGCCGTTTCGAAGTTCTCACTCGCGGTAGGGAAGAATCGAGCTGCGCGGGTTGGAATCAGCGTGGGTACGGCAACGTTTGGGATCGACGGCGAAACGCTGGACCAGCTTGTAATTGCCGCGGATAAGGCAATGTACCGGGTGAAATCGAACCATCGCCAGGAGCGCATGACTCTCGCCGTCAATTAGACAGGATTTACACGATTTTTCAGGATGAAATCCTGTTAACCCTGAAAAATCCATCAAATCCTGTCCAGACAAAATCTTGACATCTCCAGCACTCATCGCTTTCAATCGCTGAAGGCATGGTTGCTCCCGCCGAAAATCATAACGCAACACTCCTAATAGTTGACGACGACGCCGCTGCACGCGAGCGACTTCGCGACATCTTCGAGACTGCGCAATATCGTGTCGTAACCGCGACCGAAGCCGGGTCTGCGCTACGCGTGCTCAAGGGCGTGCGTTGCGATCTTGTTGCGCTCGATCTCGAGATGCCTGGCGTCGATGGCCTCGCGCTCTGCAAGCTGCTTCGCGCACAACCCCTAACAAGCAAGTTACCGATCATCGCGTTGTCCGACAGCGATGACGAAGAGCGCAAGGTCCAGGCATTCACGGCGGGCGCTGACGACTACATTACTAAACCTTCGACACCCGGCGAGTTGTTGTCGCGCGTCAGTCTTCACGTGCGCACGTCGCAACGCGAATGGGCGCTCATCGGCGTCAATCGTGAACTCAGGTTTCTTTCCGACATCGGCCGTGGACTCCTGCGCGCGCTGGAGCCGGAGCAGTTGGTCCGGCGCGTCGCAGGCGCAACGTACGAAGCACTCGACGCTTCGCTTTGTGCTGCATACGTAACCGTCGTCCGCGACAAACACGCGTTGTGCGTTTTCGATCGTGAAGGCAGTGCCGACGATCCTTCCTTACTGAACAGTGAGGCGCTCCAGGAGTGGCTGCGCTCCGCAGACTCTGCCAACTCATTGTTCATCACCGAGACAAACCAGTTTCTGCTCGACGACGATATTCACAAAGCAGAGTATGTCTCGCCTTTTCGATTTGCCGGCCGCGCGAAGGGTGCACTGATCGTCGCGTTCGATCTGCGCGAGCAGTGTGGTGAGACCGAGCAACGTTTGATCGACGCGGCTGCACAACAGACATCGCTGGCGGCGCACATCTGTTCGCTCTATCAAGCCGCACGCGACACGTCGCTTAGTCTCGCACGTGAAGTAGAGAAACGAACCGCGGAGAGCGAAGCACAGAAGCGTTTGATCGAAGCGATTGTCGACAGCTTGCCGTTGTCACTCTACGCAATCGATCGCGAGTACCGAGTCGTTGCGTGGAACCGCAACCGCGAGCTCGGAGAACTCGGTATCCCGCGTGGTTCGGTGCTCGGCAAGAACGTTTTCGAGGTGCTCACACGTCAACCGCGCGACATGCTGGAAGAAGAGTTCGAACGCGTGTTCGAGAGCGGTGAGATCGAGCGTATCGAACAGGAGACTCCGTCGGCGAAAGGCGACATCCGGCACTGGATGATCAGCAAGATTCCGATGTGGGCGGACAACAGCGGCAACGTTAGCCACGTCATTACCGTCGGCGAGGAAGTGACCGATCGGGTCGAAGCCAATCGAGCGATCGCACGTGCCGAAAAGCTTTCCGCAGTGGGACGCCTCGCTGCCGGTGTAGTCCACGAAATCAACAATCCGCTCGCGACGATCTCAGCGTGTGCTGAGTCACTGGAAGCGCGCGTCAATGAAGGCGCGTTTGACGGCTCAATGGCGCTCGAAGATCTGCGCGAGTATCTCGGGCTCATTCGCAGCGAGGCGTTTCGTTGTAAGAGCATCACGATGGGTTTGCTCGATTTCAGCCGCACGCGCACGTCTGACCACGTCACGATCAACCTCGCCGATGTGATTCGATCGGCTTTCCGTCTGCTTTCACACCAGAAGCGCAGTCCCGCAGTCGATTTCAAGATCGAAATCGCCCACGACTTGTTGCCGGTTTCCGGAGATCCCGGTCAGTTACAACAGGCCGTGATCGCTCTGGCTACGAACGCGCTGGATGCGATGGGCGAAAGCGGCACGTTGACAATTGTCGGTCGCAACGACGGCGATAAAGTCCTGGTCGAAGTCAGCGACACGGGCATCGGAATACCCCCGGAAAATCTGCCGAAGATCTTCGAGCCGTTCTTCACGACGAAAGAGATTGGACGGGGAACAGGTCTCGGGCTCGCCGTATGTTATGGTATCTTAACGGAGCATGGCGGCTCCCTTGATGTGCAGTCGTCCGTGGGAGTCGGCACCACATTCACGATTACCCTTTCCGCCGTGAATCTAAACGAGGAAAAGACAGTTTGAGCGAGCAGCAACAGCAGGCACGAATTCTGATCGCAGAAGATGAGGCCAACCTTCGGCTCGTCCTGGAGAAGGAGTTGGAGAGGCTTGGCTATCGCGTGCAGGCTGCGCCTGATGGTGAAGCCGCGCTCCGCAAGCTCGAGGAGAGCAACGTCGACGTCCTGTTGTGCGACATCAACATGCCGCGGATGGACGGCATGGAACTGCTCCGTCGTGTTTATCAACGGCCGAATCCTCCGGAAGTGATCATGCTGACGGGCCAGGCGACGGTGGAAACTGCTGTCGAGGCGATGAAGCTTGGTGCTTACGACTACCTCACGAAGCCCTACAGCATCACGGAGCTCGACGTTCGCGTGCGGCAAGCTGCGGACAAGCGAAAGCTGCGCGTCGACAATGTTCGTTTGCGCGAACAACTCGCACGGCAGTCGGCGTTGCCGGAGATCGTTTCCGTGTCGGAAGTGATGAAGGAAGCGATACGTTTGATCGAGCGTGTGGCGCCGTCCGAAGCGTCGGTGCTGATCACCGGTGAATCGGGGACAGGAAAAGAGCTGGTGGCGCATGCGATTCATCGTTTGTCGAGTCGTTCTGAGGCTTCGTTTGTCGATCTCAACTGTGCTGCGTTTCAGGAGTCGTTGCTGGAGTCGGAATTATTCGGTTACGAGGCAGGAGCGTTCTCGGGCGCGAAGGGTAGAAAGCTTGGTCTGATCGAGCTGGCTGACGGCGGCACGCTCTTTCTCGATGAGGTAACTGAGCTGCCGGCGCAGTTACAAGCAAAACTCTTGCGTGCGATAGAGACGCGCACGTTCTTCCGGGTTGGCGGAGTGCGGAAGGTAGAAGTGAATGTCCGCATTGTAGCTGCTACGAATCGCAATCTTGATGCCGTGGTCAACGACGGAGTGTTTCGATCCGATCTGCTTTACAGGATCAACGGATTTCAGATCAGTCTCGCACCGCTTAGAGATCGACCTGAAGACATCGAGCCGCTTGCGCGTTATCTGCTGAAACAAGTTGCGGGCACGCATCCGCCGGAGCTGAGCGAAGAAGCATTCAATGCGTTGCGTACGTACAGTTGGCCGGGCAACGTAAGGCAGTTGAAGAACTGTCTGGAGCGTGCGGTGATTCTTTCGAACAACGGAAGGATTACGTTGTCAGAGCTTCCGCCTGAGGTTACGAGACCGGCAGTTGGACCAGCGTTGGCGAGCGTGGTGCCGTCTGCGGTTGTTGGTGACGCGCCCGTTGCGGCGGCTGTTTCATCCGCGCCCGGATCGCTCCGGGAAGTGGAACGCCAACAGATTCTCGCGGCACTCGAACAGACAGGCTGGCACCGCGGCAAGACCGCTGAGATCCTCGGTATATCTCCATCAACACTCTATCGCCGTTTACGCGATTACGATTTGGAACGCCGCCGTTAAGCCACAAAAAGGCACAAAGAAGAACACAAAAAATGTATTTAACTCTTTGAGTTTTTGGTGCCTTTTTGTGGTCTATTTCTTTCCCTGGAAGATAGCTTCCAAGTACTTTCCGAGGGCGGCCTCGTCCTCCGGGCTGCTCGAATTGAACTTCAACGCGAACCCGATTTCAGATGCCTGGTCCACGACTTCGGCCCAGAAGTTAACTGCCTGTTGATCCGTGAGCTGAATCTCGAGCCACACGAGCTCCTTCACGTCAACCTTGCCGCCCGAAAGTACGAAGCAGCCACTGCGGCTCAGATCCGTAACCGTCGCATTCTCCCGAGAGACAACACCTTCCCACCGGGCCGCTAACTTCACCCGCGCGCGCGGTGCCGATCGTCTCTCTTTTTCCATTCCGCTTCTCTGGGCTCAGTGTGCGAACGGACAGCCACCTTCTCCGTGAGTGATATCGAGATAGGTGCGTGCTTCCCAAAGCTCGGGGAAGAATTTTTTGTCGAGAGTCGTCTTCAGATAACCAATGCCTTCCGATCCACCGGTGCCACGTTTCGCGCCGACCATGCGCTCGACCATCTTTATGTGATGGTATCGCCACAACGAAAAATACTCGTCATGTTCGAGCAGTGCTTCGATCAGTTGAAACTCTTCGTAGCGTTCCTCGAAATGTGTGAGGACTTCGAGTACTGCTTTCGTCTTTTCGCCGTTCAAACCACGCCGCTGGAGCACTCGATAAAAACACTCGCTCAGCGAAGGTTTTTCCATTCGCGCTTTCAATCGTCCATGCGCGAACTCGTCACTCGAAAACTCACGAACAATACTCGAGTCCTTCAGACCTGAAGAGATCTCGATCTCGCGAAACTGCATTGACTGAAAACCGCTCGCCGGATTGAGTTGATCGCGAAACACGAGAAAACTGATCGGCGTCATGGTCTCGAGAATGTGAATCTGGTTTACCAGCAACTTTTCAATCTCGACGATGCGTTTCAGCACGCGCGTGGCGGCCGGTACCCGATCTTCTTCCAACAACATAATCGCCGCATCGAGCTCGTGAAGAATCTGTTTGAACCAAAGTTCGTAAGCCTGATGCACCGTGATGAAAAGGAGTTCGTCGTGATGTACGGGATCTGACAGGCAATCCTGAAGGTTAATGAGATCCTGAACGCGAAGATACTTGTTGTATGAAAGCGGCGGATTGTCGCCGTAAGTCTTGGACATTAAAAAGCTGCTCCCGCCGTGCCGTGTTCTCGATAACTCTCGGATTCACCGATCTTTTTCATTTCTTCAATCACAAGTTCCAGCTCGTTGTCGGTTGTGTAGAAGTGTGGCGAGATTCGAATGCCCGCGCCTGGTCTGTAGTCGATGATGAACTCTCGACGAATCAGTTCTTTCGCGACGGCTGCGGCGTGTTCGTGTGCGACCGTAACCGTGCCGGCGCGCTGTCTCACGTCTTTTGGACTCGTGACTCTGAACCCGGCTTCTTCTGCGAGCTCGATCAGGTAACTCGTCTGGCGCATGCTCTTCTCGCGAATCTTGTCGACGCCGATCTCGTTGATGATCCTGTAACCGGATTGCGCGGCGTAGAGGGCTGGAATCGCGGGCGAACCGTGTAAGAACCGCCAGATGTTGTCTGCGTAACGCATGTTCGTGTCGAAAGAAAACGGCTCCTGATGGGCCATCCAGCCGGTTGTCTTGGGTTCGAGTTTGGTTTGCAAGTCCCGCCTGACGTACAGATAACCCGCACCTGGACCACCACAGAGCCACTTCACCGAACCGCCTGTTGCAAAGTCAGTGTTGAGTTCTTTTACGCTGAAAGGAATTGTGCCCGCGGATTGATAAGTGTCGAGCACGACCATTGCACCGACTTCGTGTGCTCGATCGATGATGGCTTTTGCGTCCTGCAAGAACGCGCTCTTGAAAAGAACGTGCGAGAAGGGAACCAGTAGTGTCGTCTCGTCGATCGCCGCGAGCATTCGTTCGAGCGGCACCGTAATTCCGTCGTCCGATTCTACGATTTCGATTTTTAACTTCCCGTCGCGGGCGTGCGCTTCGTAGACGTACATCACGGAAGGAAAGTTGAGTTCTGAATAGACGATCTTGTTTCGCTGCGGCGTCGGCTCGAGACACGAGAGCACCAGCGACTGGCAGACCGAGACGTTCTGGTGCATGACGACCGTGCCCGGATCGGCGCCAATGATTTGTGCGACTTCGTTGCCGACGCTCACAGGCATTTCCCACCAGCCCTCGGCCCACGCGCGTATGCCCCGCGTCGCCCAAGCGTCCGCGTAGTCGTGAAGGCGCTCGTAAGTCGCCTTCGGCATGGCCCCGAGACTGTGCGAAATCAGGTAGACGGTTTTATCCAGAATGGGGAATTCGCTGCGCCACTTCAGTAGGTCATCAGACAAGAACGGCTCCTCTTCAGTCGGGGATTAATGTAACAGATTACGCATATCGGGCGTAATCCGTGTAATCTGTTGAAGGAAATGTGGAAGTTCGCTAACCCGATCAAACACCAGATACCCGAGACGCGCTGGCCGGCAGCGGAGGAGGCGGCGCGATCCAGACTTTATAGTCCGATTGCCATCGGCAGTCTTGAAGCTCGAAGCCGGACGTGGGTGCCTGCGATGGTGCCGTGGCGCGCTACCGAGGATGGATTTGTCACGCAGCAGAATCTCGACTGGTACCGGCGCTTTGCGGAAGGACGTCCGGGTGTGCTCGTGGTTGAAGCGACGGGAGTGCGCGACATTCCGAGTGGTCCTTTGCTTCGCATCGGTGACGATCGGTTTATTCCAGGGCTGCGGAAGTTGGTCGAGGCTGTTAGGGAAGCGAGTGAGGGCCAGACGCTGCTGTTTATTCAGATCATCGATTTCCTGGCGGTGAAACGTCGACCCGAGAAGGCGAAGTATTTCCAGCGCTTTCTGC
Source organism: Pyrinomonadaceae bacterium (assembly GCA_044867025.1). Lineage (GTDB taxonomy): Bacteria > Acidobacteriota > Blastocatellia > Pyrinomonadales > Pyrinomonadaceae > PSRF01. Next base: position 12,542 of record JBIOUJ010000298.1, read on the forward strand.
AAGTTGATGAGCACCATCGTGGTGCGTTAGCGGAAGTTACTAATGACCGAGCGTGGCTCGGGGCGCCTGAGACTAATGTCCGTGAGTTTTTGCAGAATGCGAGCGATGAGGTTATTAGCAAGGTACTTAGACCACGCGAGTTGGAAGCGCTTCTGTACGGCTATCGCGAGCGCGTTACTGATATGGACCTGAAGCATATTCGCGAGTTGCCGAATGAATTACCTGCGATCTTTGGTGCTGCTGCGAATCGCGCGCGCGAAGCTGGCTTTCATGGTGTCGAGCTTCACTACGCGCACGCGTACACGATGGCGGGCTTTTTGAGTGCGCAGAACGATCGCGCGGATGGTTACGGTGGATCGCGAGAGAATCGCGTGCGCTTGCCGCTCGAGGTTTATCGCGAGGTGCGCAATCGTGTTGGAAACGATTACGTCGTCGGTGTGCGATTCCTCGCTGATGAGGTTATCGCAGGCGGGAGTCGAGTCGAAGACGCGATCTACTATGCGAAGGAATTCGCCGCGGCAGGATTCGATTTTTTATCGCTGTCCAAGGGTGGCAAGTTTGAAGATGCGCAGCGACCGAAGGTGGGCCAGGCAGTTTATCCGTACACAGGTCAGAGTGGATACGAATGCATGCCGACGGTGCTTTCTGACGAGACTGGTCCATTCGGACGAACCGTTCCACTCGTCGCATCAATTAAAGAGGCTGTGAATAGTGCTGGGTTGAAGACTCCTGTCGTTGCGACAGGCGGGATTTCCACGTTCGAACAAGCTGAAGAAATCTTACGTCTCGGCCAGGCAGACATCGTTGGAATGGCGCGGCAGGCGCTTGCGGATCCGGATTGGTTTGTGAAGGTGAGACTTGGGCGAGGTGATGAAGTGCGTCGCTGCACGTACACGAACTATTGCGAAGCGCTGGACCAGGCGCATCGCCCTGTCACCTGCAAATTATGGGACCGAGTGGATCTCGATGAACCCGGCATTGCGACGGTCGATGACGGCCGCCGCCGCCTCGAACCTCCACCCTGGAAAGCCACGGATTAACACAGATTTTGACGGATCTGCGTCTTTTAATCCGTGAGATCCGTGGATTCATATCGGCTTATAAACTCGGGATCTCGTCGTTTTAGATCCTCATAGCTAACCCTTCCACTGCGGGTCATCAAACTGTAAGCGAGGTCCATCGGGCTGAGGTGCATGTACTTCGATGCGTTCTCGAACCAGAGCATGCTCTCAAACGCCGCTGCCTGGTAGTCCTGAATCACGGGTCGACGCTTTGCAGTGAAGTGACTCAGAGCGTCCGATGTTTGCTGAAAAGATTCAGCAAGCGCGATCGCGTCTTCCATGGCGAGCTTCGTACCCGAGCCGATGGAAAAGTGCGCCGTGTGCAGCGCGTCTCCGATAAGCACAACGTTCTCGAAGACCCAGTTCTTGTTTTTCACGAGCAGGAAATTGATCCACTTTGAGTTGTTTGAAAGCAACGCATATCCGGCCAGGTCTGGTGCGAAGACCTTCCCGACATATTCTCGAGTCTGTTCGTCGCTCATGTGTGCGAAACCTGCTTTTTCCCAGGTTTGCGGATCGCACTCGACGATGAACGTGCTTGTGGTTGAATTGAACTTGTACGAATGAGCAGCAAACACACCTGCTTCGTTTTCGCGGAAGGTCAGTGTTAGACCATGAAAGAGTTGACTAGTGCCGTACCAGATGTACCGGTTCGAACGAAAATCGAGCTCAGGCTGAAACTGTTCGGCGTAGCGCAAGCGGACCGTGCTGTTCACTCCGTCAGCCGCTAACAGCAGATCACAATCTTTTCGCAGCGCTTCGACATCCTGTATCTCTTTGTGAAACTCGATCTCAACTCCCAGTTCCTCGGCGCGGCGCTGGAGAATCTTGAGCAACTGGAGTCGTCGAATCCCTGAAAAACTATTCCCATGAATCGAAATCTTCTGGTCTCGATGAACCACATCCACATTGTCCCACGCCACAAATCCGCGCGTGATCTCAGCATGCGATTCCTCATCGGCCGCGCGTAAATTCGCCAACGTCTTCCCGGAGAAAACCACCCCCCACCCAAACGTGTCGTCCGGCCCATTCCGCTCGTAAATCCTGATTTGATGCGAAGCATCCCCCTTCTTCATCAGGATCGCGAAATACAACCCCGCCGGCCCGCCACCAATGATGTTGATCTTCATATCGCGGGATCTTCTCGCATGTCATTAAGGGCCTTTTCCAACAAGTCACTAACGCCAAGCTCTTTGGCCCAACCGCGTAAATAGTCGAAGTCCAGAGTTTGTTTGGATGTACCCAAGATGCCTATTACATCGTTCCATTGGGTATTCGAAGTTTCATGTCCAGCCCGGAACCAGCGGAGCTTGGCCAGGATCGTGTCCTCGGCCGTCGCAACGTACACAGCTTCGTTTCTGTCAGGCGAGATCTTTCTTAACTGCCTTCGATCAAGCTGCGCCGTACCAAAGTCGTGAGACTTTGCAACGAAGAAGTCGACCTTGAATACTGAATCAAAATGGATGGCGTTGAATGAGCGTTGTTGAGCGACCGCATCCCGCATAGTTTGGTCATCTACGTAAAAACTATGTCGCAATGCCTCAAAAAGGGGACGAACTTGGTCGGGCTTGATGTCGGCTACGATATCGATATCTGCCGTCGAGCGATACATTCCGTGTATAGAACTGGCAAAGGAACCAACCAGGACGTAACGAATGCCTTGTTGCTCCAGAATGGCTGCTACCTGAGACAAAACGGAGAGTGGAAGATCCATCAGATTCAAAAGCCTTCTGCTTTGGGATCGAAGCCGTAAGCGCGGATTACGTCCTCGCGAGACAGGACGCGGGCGATGAATCTACGTTTGATCTCGTTTTCATTTGCCTCCGGAAAACGATGATGCAGATCCGCGAGGATCAGGTTGCGCGTCGCGTCGGTAAGCGCGAAGGCCATGGAGAGTCTCTGCTCTGGTGAGAGTTTGCGCATTAACTCGTAATGCTTACGCTGCGCCTCGGGTGTTGTATCCAGAGAAAGTGGCTTCATGACTCAAGATTTCAATTCGCTTCTTTCAACAACTGGCCGGCGATGACGAGCTTTTGGATTTCGGATGTGCCTTCGTAGATGCGAAGGGCGCGCACGTCGCGATACAGGCGCTCGACGACGGTGCCGCTGACGAGGCCTGTACCACCGTGAATCTGAACGGCGCTGTCGATGATTCGACCGGCGGCTTCGGTCGCGAATAACTTTGCTTCGCTGGCTTCGCGAGTAACTCTGGATGTGCCGGTGTCTTTTGCATAGGCCGCGCGGTAGACGAGAAGTCGAGCTGCGTCGAGCTCTGTGACCATGTCCGCGAGCTTTGCCTGGACCAGTTGATGTTCCGCCAGAAAGCGCCCGAACTGTTTGCGCGCGGAAGCATAACTAACCGCTTCGTCGAGTGCCCGCCTGGCCATGCCGCACGCAGCCGCGCCGACGCTTGCGCGAAACGTGTCGAGAGTTTCCATCGCCAGCTTAAAACCGTCACCTTCGTTTCCAACCATGTCCTCGGCCGGTACGCGACATCCGTTGAATGCGATCTCGCCAATCGGATGAGGGGCCATTAGCGGTGTGCGTTGGGCCACGCTGAAGCCTTGCATCTTTGATCCGACCACGAACGCCGAGAGCGCTGCACGACCGTCCTCGCGCGTGCCCGTTTTCGCAAACACAGTATAGAAGTCGGCGATACCCGCATTCGAAATGAAACGCTTTCGACCGTCGATAACGTATGTTTCGCCGTCGCGACGCGCGGTTGTCTGAATCGCGGCGACGTCTGATCCCGCCTCTGGTTCAGTCAGCGCGAACGCGGCGATTGCCTTTCCGTTGGCTGCGCGTGATAACCAGAACTCGCGAACGTGATCCGGCGCGGCCTGGCTAATCGCGTACGTCCCGAGTCCTTGCATCACAAACGCGAGATCCGCGAGCGACGAAGAATACGCCAGCGCTTCCCGAATCAAACAGAGTGCACGGATGTCGAGCTTTGTCTCCGCGACTGCAAACTTCAGAATGCCGGTGCTCGCTAAAAGACTCACGAAGTGCCGGGCAGCACCTTCAACATCTTCTTCACTTTCGGCGGCGCGTGGTTCGATCTCGCCGGCAACAAATTGCGCGACCGTTTTCGCGAGGTTTTGGTGTTCGAGATTGAAGAAGGGGAGCTGATTGATTAAGCGGTCCATTTAGCGAAACTTGGCCTCTCTCTTCTCTACAAACGCCTCGTACGCTTCACGATAATCGGGGTGTTGCATGCAGATCGCTTGTGCCTGCGCTTCGCTTTCAAGCGCCGTTTGCAGGTTCATATGCAGCTCACGGTTTAGCATCTCTTTCGTCTTCGCCAGTCCGAACGCAGGCCCGCGAGCGAGTCGTCGTGCGAAGTCGCGTGTTGCTGTTGAAAGTTCTCCCGCAGGGACCACACGATTATAGAGCCCGATGCGTTCGGCTTCAGTCGCGCTAATGAAGTCGCCGGTAAAAAGCAATTCCGTCGCTTTCGAAAAACCGACGACACGCGGCAGAAGGTACGACGCAGCCATGTCCGTGCCAGCAAGTCCCACCTTCACAAACAGGAACGCGATCTTTGCCTCTTCACTCGCAATGCGAATGTCGGAAGCAAGGGCGATACATGCTCCGGCTCCGGCGGTTGTGCCATTCAAACTCGCAATGACGGGTTTCGACAGCAAACGGATGTTCTGCACGAGCTCGCATGTCATGCGAGTGAACTCGAGCAGCCCTTCCATGTTGCGACTGAACAACTCGCCGATGATGTCGTGTACGTCGCCACCGGAGCAGAATGCTCTTCCGGCGCCAGTGATCACGACGACGCGCACGTCGCTTTCATCGCGCAGAGTTGCAAACAAATCCGTCAGCTCGCGATAGACTTCAAACGTCAACGCGTTCAAACGTTCGGGACGATTCAACGTGATCGTCGCGACGCCGTGTTCGTCTTGTTCGTAAAGAAAGGTCGTTGGTTGCTTCATGCCGGTAACACCGCGATGCCTTCGATCTCAACCTTTGCGGCGTCGTCAAGCAGTCCTCGAACCTGGACCAGGACCATCGCCGGAAAGTGTTTGCCCATGTGTTTGCGATAACGCTCGCCTACTTCGCTCGTTCGTTCGCGGTATTCAATCTTGTCGGTCACGTAGATGACCAGTCGCGCGATATTCGACGGCTCTCCGCCGGCAGCATGCACCACCGTCATCACGTTCTCCAGCGCTTTGTCGAACTGGTCTACAAAGTCTTTACTAATGATCTCGTGATTTTCATTCCAGGCGATTTGCCCGGCGATGAAGAGCAACCTGCCGCCCGCATCTGTGAGCAGGCCATTCGCGTAACCACTCGGCGCGCCGAGAGACTCTGGATTAATCAATTCCATTAGCTACAAAAAAGCACAAAAGGCACAAAATGAGTTTTCTCATTATGTGCCCTTTGTGCCTTTTGTGGCTAGACCTGATTACAGAAGCTTGTCCAGGCGGGAAGCAAGTTGCCCGGCGAGGTTGCCATTGGGATCGAGCCCGCCGATTGGTCCATCAACCATGTTCCCTTGTTTGTCGAGTATCACGATCGACGGAAGCTGGTCCACACCGAATTTTTTCGAGACCGCGCCATCGGGATCGCGCAGCACAGTGACTTTCAATCCGTACTTCTGTGAAAACGCGCGCAACTGCTCATCGCTCGCAAAATTCTTTGACTTCGCATCCGCCGACTCGGTGCTGACCCAGTAGACTACCACTCCTCGATTGCTGTACTCATCGGCGAGCTTCCTGACGCCCTGGAGCTGCGTTTTTGACAACGGCAACCAGGAGGCGCCGAACGCAAGCACCACGACCTCGCCGCGAAGACTTTCGGAACCGACCGTCTGCCCGTCGATAGACTTCAGCGAGAAATCGATCCGGTTTTGCGCAAAAGCCGTGCAGACCAGCAGGAGCGTCAGCAACGCGGCAAACACTCGTTTTTGACTGTTTAGAGCCATCTTTCTCCTTCGCCGAACGCTTCTGATGACGCTCGACTTGGTGCTTTAGATGTGGGCGTCCAGACTTTCGTTGGTCTTATTCTGTTGGCGGTTCAGGCGCCGGTTCGCCTGTGACTTCCTGGTGTAGTGCCCGGTAATCATCCCACGTATCCATGTCGCGAGCAATGAACGGTGAGTCGACTTCGATCCGCAGGACCTCGCGGCGGTGGTTCTGAAAAAGGGCTCGCAAGCCGCCACTCGAGCTCAGAGTCAGCAATTCAGGCTTGAAGCTGAGATCGACGAGAACTGGATGACCACCCCGATTTTGCCATGTGGGGACGACAATGCGAGCGCCGTTGGTCCATGCCGCGATGATGGTTTTCACGACTGTTGGAGGCACACCGGGGTGATCTGTAAGCGCAATCAAGGTTGCCTTCGCGGAGCCGGGAAGCTCCTGGATTCCGGCGGCGATTGACGCGCCCATTTCGCTGTTGGGGTCGGGGTTCAGGGCGAAGCTTACGTCTTGATTCTCCAACCTCGCGCGAACCTCATCCGCACGATGACCGAGGACGACGACGATTTCGTCGACACCACCTTCGCGAAGGTAGTCGATACAGCATTCGATGACGGTTTTGTTTCCGAACGGGAGAAGGGGCTTGAATGCGCCCATGCGGCTCGACTGCCCTGCCGCGAGGAGAATGGCTGAACAGGACTTACAAGATTTCACATGATTAGGTCGCGCAAAGCGCGAACGGTGTATTGCCGCGCCATCTGCTTGCGCCACTGATAGACGAAATCAGTGTTGTCGAGTGGGCGGGCTTTGACGTACGCAGCCTCAGCGGCCGCTTGTATCTGATCTTCCGCCAGATGTTTGCCGATCAGCGCGCTCGCAGCTTCCTTGATCTCGACTGGCGAGGGCGCGATGCCGCCGAGCACGATGCGCGCGTCATTAACTCCACCATTATCCGTATGGATCCACGCTGCGACGCCGAGCACCGGAAAATCGAACGCGCCGCGACGCCGGAGTTTCTGATAAGAAGCGCGCCAACCGTTTGTCGGTGGAAGTTGAATATCGACGAGCAGTTCGTCGGGACGTTTGTGCAAATAATCGATGCCGTCGTCGTTGTAAAGGCCCGCTGCGTCGATCACGCGTTCGCCGAGTGTTGATGCGAATCGCAACTTCGCGCCAATCGCCACCATCACGGGTACGAGATCCGACGACTGTACGGCCCAACACTTCGAGCTACCGGGTGCGACCCAGCACACGTCGCCATCCTTCTTCAGACAGAAGTTGATGCCTTTGCGCCACTCGTAATTCTGATCGTAATAGTTGCAACGCGTGTCGAGCAGCAGATTGCCGCCGATCGTGCCCATGTTTCGTAGTATCGGCGTAGAGATTGTGCGAGCCGCTTTGGCGACGACTGGATAATCGCGATTGATGAGCGGGTGTTCGCAGATATCCGTCAGTGTTGTTGACGCTCCAATGTGCAAACCGTGACTGGCATCGCCGGTAATTTGATTCAGCTCAGCGAGACGCATCACGGAGATGACGGTCTTCGGCATCTGTTGTCGCCGCTTCATGTTCGGATAGAGATCCGTCCCACCAGCGACAAACTGCCCCTCCGGCCCCACCGCGGCCATAATCTTCACCGCCTCCGCGATCGTCTGCGGAGTGCGATATTCAAATTTGGGCAGTCTCATCATAAGCCACAAAAAAGCACAAAAACTAAGCCACAAAAAAGCACAAAAGATCTTATCAAGAATGCACGGCAACTCTCGGCATTTCGGTTCCGTCGCCGCCTTCGGCGGGCGTCAGGACTCGCAATGGCTCGGGCCAATCGACAGAGGGAACAGCGCCCGGACCAAAGCGACCTTCACGTCCGCGGGCTTTTTCTTTCAATGCACGCAACACTTTTTCCGGTGTGATTGGGACTTCGTCGATGCGTACGCCGACGGCGTTGTAGACCGCGTTGGCAACCGCCGGCGGCACAGGCAGCAGCGGTCCCTGACCCACTTCCTTCGCGCCGTATGGACCATTCGGATCGGGATCCTCGATTAAGTACGTCTTGACGTCGCACATCTCCATCGTCGTTGGGCTTTTGTACTCGAGCATCGACGGAAACTTGTGTACGACGTTGCGATTCTCGCGGTACACCATCTCCTCCATCAGGATCTCGCCCAGCGCCATGTAAACACTGCCTTCGACCTGGCCCATCACGAGCATGGGATTGATCGAGCGACCGATGTCATGTGCGATCCACACACGCTCAACGACGACGATCCCCGTATCGGGATCCACATCGACCTCAGCCACTGCTGCGGAGTAGCTGTACGCGGGTGATGGTCCAACACCCGAACCCTTGTACTTACCCGGCGAACGCGGCGGTGAATAAGAGCCGACCGTGCCGATCGTCCCAAACTTCGACTCCGCCAGCACCACAGCCTCCGCAAACGAAACACCAACTTCAGGATTCTCAACGTCGAATACGCGGCGCTCGGCAAGCGACAGATTCTCAATCGGAACACCAAGCTTCTCTGCCACCGCCATCACGAGCAACTCCCGCGCTCGCTCCGCTGCTTGTATCGCCGCATTGCCGGTCATCAAAGTGACTCGACTCGAATAACTTCCGAGATCCACGGGCGTCAGATCCGTGTCAGCCGTGACGACTCGAATATCAAACGGATCGATTCCCAAAATCTCCGCGACGATGTAGGCGAGGATCGAATCAGAGCCCTGCCCGATGTCGGTCGAACCACACATCACGCATACGCCCCCCTGACGATCGAGGCGAAGCTGCACACCTGACTGCGGCATGTTGTTCCAGTAGATCGGCAACCCTGCGCCGCAAATGTACGAACTGCAAGCGATCCCGATACCTTTGCCAAACGGTAACTTTCGCTTGTTCTGATCCCAGCCCGAAAAGCGCTCGCTCCAACGCGAACCTTCGACAACTTTGTCGATGCACTTGCCGAGTCCCATGCTGCCGATGCGCAGGTAATTCGCGGTCACAGAATTCGGCGCGACGAGATGCCGGCGCCGGATCTCAACCGGGTCGATCCCCAACTGCTCGGCGATCTTGTCGAGGTGAATCTCTAAGCCGTAGCGTGGCTGCGGCGTGCCATGCCCGCGCTTTGGACCACACGGCGGCTTGTTTGTAAACGCGCGCAATCCCTGAAACTTGTAACGCGGCACTTCATACGTAACGGTTTGCAATGCGCCTGTGTAGAACGTGCTCGCGACTCCGTAGCTGCCGTACGCACCGCCGTCCAGAAACGATTGAAAGTGCATCGCGGTGATCGCGCCGTCGTTCTTTACACCCGTCTTGACCTTCATCAACACCGGATGCCGCCCACGGTGACAGTAAAAGACTTCCTCGCGCGTCAACGTGACCTTCACCGGACGTCCCGTAATCATCGCGAGTTTGCAAACCGCGACTTCGTGATTGAACGGATCGCTCTTGCCGCCAAATCCACCGCCGTTTGGCGTCGCAATCACGCGAATATGACTCGCAGGCAGGCCGAGAACTTTAGCGAGCGCTCGATGCACATAATGCGGAGTTTGAGTCGAACTCCACAACGTGATCTTGCCATCGGAATCGAAGTGGGCCACGGCCGCGTGCTGCTCCATCGGCAGATGCGTGTTGCCCTCGTAGAAGAACGTGTCTTCACGCACGAGATCCGCTTCGGCAAATCCCTCGTCGACGTTTCCGAATTCAAGCGAGACTTTCTTGTGCACGTTTCCGCTGTCGCCGTATTCATGGATGCGCGGCTCGTCGATCAACACCGCCTCGTCGATTGTCGAGATCGTTTCCAGCGGCTCGTATTCGACCTCGATCAAATTCATCGCGTCGAACGCGACGTCTTCGTCGATCGCCGCGACAGCCGCGACGGGATCTCCGATGAAGCGCACTTTGTCGATGCAGAGCGCGTGCTCGTCCTGGCTCACGGGGAGTATCCCGTACGGGATCGGAAGATCTTTTCCGGTGATGACAGCAAAGACGCCAGGCAACGCGAGCGCTTTCGAAACGTCGATGCTTTTAATCAGCGCGTGCGGAAGATGCGAACGCAGCATCTTGCAGAACAACATACGCGGCAGCACGATGTCGTCGGCGAACTTCGTTTGTCCGACGCACTTCGCACGAGCATCGACTTTGCGAAAGGGCTTACCGACAATGTTGAAATCTTTATCCACAGATTACACAGATTACACAGATTTTAATCCAGGCCGTATACACTTTCCTTTGGCAGCTCAAACTCTTCACCACGCATGCGGGCGGCGGCGAGTTCCACCGCCTCGTAAATCTTAATATAACCAGTGCAACGACACAGGTTTCCTGACAGCGCTTCCTGGATCTCGGCACGCGTTGGGTTGGGAGTCTTCTTTAACAATTCCTCAGCTACCAGTAGAAAACCTGGCGAACAGTAACCACACTGAGCCGCGCCGAGATCCGCAAACGTCTGTTGCAACGGATGCAACTCCGCTCCATCAGCCATTCCCTCAATTGTCTTGACTTCTCGACCTTCAGCGTCAAGGCCGAGCATCAGGCAGGAAAGTATCGAACGTCCGTCGACGAGGACCGCGCACGTACCGCACTCGCCGAGCTCACAACCATGCTTCGTGCCGGTGAGATTCAGATCCTCCCGCAGAACTTCCAGCAGCGTCTTGTGCGGTGCGAAGGCGACCTCAGTCTGTTCGCCGTTGAGTGTGAAACGAATGTGTTTCTTACTGTGGCGCTGCACCGTCTTTCTTCTTCACTTTATTCAGAATCGTATTATCGATTAGTCGCGTCTTGCCGATATACGCTGCGAGCGCGATGAGCGTCGGCCGATCGTCGAGCCGGTCAACTTTCTCCAGCGTCTCTGCATCCGCAACCGTTACATAGTCCAGTCGCGCGCGTGGCTCGGCCTCGACGGTCGAGCGAATCAAGTCGATGATGCGACCCGCGTTTCGCTCACCGTCTTTGTACGCATTCTTCGCCTGGACCAGCGCCTTGTGAATCACTGTCGCTGAGTTCTGTTCATCAGGCGTCAGATAAAGATTGCGTGACGAGATCGCCAGTCCTGAATCTTCGCGCACGATTGGCAGGATAACGATCTCGGTGTCGAAAGCGAGATCTTTCACCAGACGTCGAATGACGAGTGCTTGCTGCGCGTCTTTCTGACCAAAGAAAGCAAAGTCGGGTCTGACCGTGTTGAGCAAAATCGTCACGACCGTCGCGACACCACGAAAATGACCCGGGCGCGAGGCGCCCTCGAGTTGCTCCGAAAGCCCTTCGACATTCACGTAAGTCGAAAATCCCTTCGGATAGATCTCTTCGACAGTCGGTGCGAAGATGTAGTCAACATTGTAGTCGGTGAGAAGAGCAGTGTCCTTCGTCAGATCGCGCGGATAGTGTTCGAAGTCTTCGCCTGGTCCAAACTGTGTCGGATTGACAAACACCGACACTACCACGACGTCGCACATTCTTCTCGCTTCGCGAACCAGGCTGAGGTGTCCTTCATGGAGAGCCCCCATCGTCGGAACGAGTCCCACAGTCCTATCCTGTTCACGACGGATTTTGCGCGCGACGGAACTCATGCGCTGACGGCGGTTGATGATCTCCATAGTTTGAGGTTGGAATTAGGACTTCTCGGCCTTTGAGTCTCTCGATGGGGATTCGATATCCAGTTCCGCAGCAGTCTCAGCGGGCAGAGCATAAGACTCTGCTTCGGAGGGATACGTGCCGTTTCTAACGTCGTCGGCATAACGTGTGACAGCGTCTGTGATCGCTTCACGCAAGTTGGCATACGGTCGAACGAAGCGAGCCTGTTTGCCAAACGATAGACCAAGCATGTCGTGCAGGACCAACACCTGAATGTCGCAATGCACACCAGCGCCGATTCCGATCGTGGGAATTTGGACGCTCTCAGTGATCATTCTGGCAATCTCGCGAGGTACGACTTCCAGCACCACAGCAAACGCGCCGGCGTCTTCCATTGCTTTCGCATCGTCGATCAACTGCTGCGCTGCCTTTGCGGTTTTACCCTGCACGCGATAAGCGCCAAGCTGGTTGATCGATTGCGGCGTCAGGCCGATGTGGCCCATGACGCTGATCTCTTCGTCGACGAGCCGCTTCACCAGTTGAACGCGTTTGTGGCCGCCTTCGAGTTTGATTGCCTCAGCGCCGCCTTCTTTCACGAGTCGCAGCGCGTTGCGAACCGCATCGTCGTCGCCCGTGTGAAAAGTTCCGTAAGGCATGTCTGCCACCAACAAGGCACGCTGGACGGCGCGTCGGACGGCCTTTAAATGAATCAGGATTTCTTCGAGCGTTACAGGGACAGTGTTGCCGTATCCCAAAACCACGTTGCCCAGGCTGTCGCCCACGAGAATGATGTCGATACCGGCCTCATCGACGATACGAGCGGTCGGATAATCGTACGCTGTCAGACAAACCAGGCGTTCGCCACGTTGTTTACTTGCTCGCAAAGACGGTGCACTGACCTTTTCCGGTCTTTCAGGCTTCAGATACGGCATTGTTTAGCTCTCTTTACACCACGATGTGTGGACAATTGAATTGCCAGGAAAACAGAAAGTCTGGAGATGTCGCGGGCGTGCTAACAAGTGGGTGGCATTATAACGGGAAAGACGCAAAAGGGGAAAAGCGGCCGCAGATTT
>JBIOUJ010000299.1:0-10523 GCA_044867025.1 Pyrinomonadaceae bacterium
CGACGGCGTGAACGGTCATGTCGTATTCGCTGAACAGAATCGTCTGTCTGATTCGATCAATAACGCGGTGAGGCACGGGCGCAGTCTATCAAAAACCGCGCAGTCTGTCTCAAGCCACTGAAGGTGCAACTTCGTACACAAGCTAAACGGCCGAGACTGCAGGAAGCAGGCCTTTGATCTCGCGCACGACGCGATGGACTTCTTCCTGGTTCGCGAGGGCGATCATGAAGAACTTGTAGCCCTGGTGGAAGCAGATGACGCCGTTGGCGAATAACCAGATGCCGTCCAAAAACGGGTTGCCGCCGAGTAGCCAACTGATCGGGGCGCCGACGATCGGACCAGGCTGGAAGATCTGCGCCCACATCGCAGCACCCGCAGCGCAACTGAATGCACCAAGCAACGGCGCTCCGACGTACTTCGCAACCTTCCGCTCAAACTCGATGCGCTGCTGTTCCGCTTCACCAAGCTCGCCGCGTGCGATCAGCTCTTCCTGCTTCTTCAAATACTTGTCGAACTTCTCGCTCGCTTTCCGCAGTCCGTAAACCGGAAGCGCCGAATGCGTTAACCAGTGCGGGTGGGCGCCAAGCAGCACCCCATCCAATCCCGGAAACGCAGCGCCCGCTCGAATGCCAAGCACCAGCGACACAGAAACAACGGCCGCCTTGCCCGGATTCTCTTTGATCCAGTCACGGGCCTTTAGAACGCCCGTGGTCGCCGCGGTTGAGGCGCGTGTGAATCTGGCTCCAGTGCCGTAGATCTGCGATGCGCGATCGTAGTAGGTCTTCGCGTCGTCAAACACCTTCTTGCCGGTGTCGCCTGCGACATCGCGCACAGCCTTCCCGGCTTTCTTCACGTTCTTTACGGTTTCAGACGCGGCGCGGCGCGCGGTGTCACCAACCTCCTGATCGTCGGTCAGCCGTTCGGCCTCTGCGCGCAAACGCTCGGCGCCGTTGGCCATGCTCTCGGCCCCGCGTTTCGCAGCTTCGCCAGCCGCTCGCGCACCTTCGCCAACCAGATCAGAGATCGCAAATTTCTCGTCGAGCTCGCGTGCCTTTCGGCGCGCAGCCTGTTGCCATTCGTCAAACTTTTCCTTGTAGTCAGCCATTCTATCCTCGCGGTGGAAGTCCCAGGTTTCCATCGCTCTGTACGTCGCCCGCAGCCATCGAGTTCGACATCAAAGGCTGCATCGCCACGACCTGGTCACGCCCGTTTCTCTTGGCCTCGTACAAAGCAATATCCGCAGCCTTCAGGATATCAGCAGAAGTTTGCGCGTCGCCGGGACATTCTGCAACCCCAAAACTCGCCGTCACGCGCCCCGCCTTTGGAATCTCCAGCGACTTAATCGCCGTCCGCAAGCGCTCGGCAACCTCAGATCCACCATCCCTGCTCGTCTCAACCAACAGAACGGCAAACTCCTCGCCTCCGATTCGCGCCGCCAGGTCGATACCTCGCGTTCCTTCACTGAGGACCTTGGCGATCCGGCGTATCGCCTCGTCGCCGGCATCGTGGCCGAAGCTATCGTTGACGTTCTTAAAACTGTCGATGTCGATCATCAACAGCGTGAACGGATGCTCAAACCTCTGGACACGTCCGACCTCCCGCTCCAACTGTCGTTCAAAGCGACGCCGGTTCGCGAGACCAGTCAGGTGGTCCGTAAAAGCAGCCTCTTCACATACGTCGAGATAGGCTTTGAACTCGAGCAGTGTTCTGGTCCGTGCGAGTAAAAGATCGAGATCAGTGGGGTCAGTGATATACCCGAGAGCGCCGACTTCCGACGCCCTGCGCAGATCCTCCGACCGCCGTCCCGCTGCGGTTTGCATGATAACGGGAATGAACTTCGTAATCGGATTGGCCCTGATTCGTTGGGCCAACTCGTAGCCGTTCATACGCGGCATCATGACGTCGGTTATCACCAGGTCAGGCTGATAGGATTCGATGGCGGCAAGCGCCTCGTCACCGTCAGTCGCCGTGGTTACGTTGTAGCCTGCAAGAGACAATGCAGCCTCGATCAGGCTCAGTTTATCGGGATTATCGTCTACGACGAGGATGTTGGATTTTGACTCCATAAAACGAGAATGTTGGACCTTATTGTTCTTGCACCGTTAAACACTTCATGGTACAGTTCGGACCTCGGTTTAATAGTTCATTAGCCGGCACTCGCCCTAAGCATCGCGTCAAAAGAACACAATCGAGAAAATAGCAAGCCCGGGGAAAACATCGCGCGGGTTTCCTTACAAATCGTCGTAAAACAAACCCGCAGCACCACATTGAACAAAGAGCTGTACGCTTCCGTAACGATTTAAGCTGGAAACGGTACCTCGATGCCCAGAAGGACATGGAGATGAATGCCCTGCAGGACCAGAAACGCGCGCGCGACTTAACGTTCGAAGACCGCGCCGAAATAATCCGCCGCCTGGACTTTGGCTCAACATTGGACGATGGCCTCGTCAACGACATGGCACGCAATTCGGTGGTCCTCGACTTCCGGCGCCGTCGTTTTGTGTATCGTGCCGGCGAACCGGCGGATTGCCTGTATGCGATCGTTCATGGCCGAATAAAACTCTGTCGCATCGAGACTGATACTGGACGCGAAGCCGTAATCGACATCCTTCCTGAGGGATCCTTGTTTGGCGAGTCAGCTCTTTATTCTGCTGCGGGGCAACGAGCGAACTCTGCAATTGCCTACGAAAACTCCAGGCTTATGCGAATTCAGGTCGGGGATTTCAAACGGGGGATGGCTGAGGATAACCGCCTTCATGATTACACTTTCCGCCTGATCGGTCAACGACTTGATCACGCGGAGCGCCGGCTTGCCGATTTTGCCCTCAACGCCATTCCGGCCCGTTTGGACCGTTTACTTGCGGATTTTTCCGTGCGTTATGGGGTATCTGAACCCGAGGGCGTGCTCATCGACATCCCTCTCCCGCACCGCGAAATAGCCTCCATTGTCGGCTCCACCCGAGAAAGTGTCACCGTCCGCTTGAATGCCATGCGCCGCGCAGGTACGATCGCATTCGTCAAACGACGAATATTGATCAAACGACCGGCATCGCTCTAAAAACGTGAGCCGTTCGAGGCTCGAGATTGATGAAATGCCCAACCTGCGGTAAGCCGGCCGAGTGGAAAGACAACCCCTTTCGCCCCTTCTGTTCTGAACGCTGCCAGCTCGTCGACCTTGGCCGGTGGGTTGAAGGTGAATACCGCGTGCCCGGTGAACCACTCCCACACGAACAAAATGAGGTTTATCCAGTCGAGAATGACGGCGTCAAAGAGAACTAAATTTTTGTGCTTTTTTGCGGCAGCAACTTTGATCGCAACAGTTGCCTGCAACAGCAGCGAACCAAACACTAACACTCCGGTTGTCACTGCTCCGCCAAGCACGGCGTATCCGATGCCGGCCGTGAGCGGCACGTCGATCGTCAACATGGGGTGGGAGCTCGCGGACGGGAAACGCTCGGTCTTTTCGGAGCATAAAGGCAAAGTGCTGGTCCTGGATTTCTATGCGACGTGGTGCGTTCCATGCCGTGATAGTGTTCCGCATTTGATAGGACTTCAGAAGCAGTACGAAGCGCAGGGATTGAGAGTGGTTGGACTCAATGTCGGTGGTCCGGAGGACGAACGAGAAGTGCCGAGGTTCGCTAAAGAGTTTGGTATTCAATACACGCTCGCGAAACCCGACGAACAGCTCGTGAGCTTCCTGATGTCTGATATCGACGCGATTCCGCAAACGTTTGTTTTCGATCGTCAGGGCAAAATTGTGGACCGTCTGATCGGGTTTGGAAAAGGATCGGGCAAACAACTGGACCAGGCTGTCGAAACCGCGCTGAAATCTCCAGCGCCTTAGGCCGGACTTAATGAGAAAAGCAAAAATCATAATCACGCTTGGTCCAGCTTCTCGTGAGCCGGAAATCATCGAACAACTCATCGCCGCCGGTGCTAATGGTGTGCGCATAAACATGTCGCATGGAACTCACGAAGAGAAAACCGTCGACATCGCTCGGGCACGCGCCGCCGCAGCCAAACTAAACCGGCCCATCGCGATACTCGTAGATCTTTCAGGACCAAAGATCCGTACAGGCGAATTAAAAGACGACCAACCCGTAAAACTCACGCCTGGCGCGACTTTCACGATCACAACGCGTCCGGTTGTAGGTGACGAAAATCAGGTCTCAACCAACTACAAAGACCTTCCACGCGTCGTTAAACTCGGCACACGATTGCTGATTGATGATGGCGCTTTGTCGCTCATTGTCGAACGAGCCACCGATACGGATGTGATCTGCAAGGTGATCGACGGTGGGATGTTGGCCGAGCGCAAGGGAATCAATTTACCCGGCGTTCCGCTTCCGATCGACTCGCTGACGGAGAAGGACATCGTCGATCTCAAGTGGGCGGTCGCGCAGGATCCAGACTACATTGCGCTGTCGTTCGTGCGTCGAGCGAGCGACTGTGAGCGCGCCAAAAAATTAATCAGGGACGCGGGTGGCCGCGCGCCACTCATCGCCAAGATCGAGAAAGCGGAAGCAATCGATAACCTGGATGAGATCATCGCGGCCGCTGATGGACTCATGGTCGCGCGTGGCGATCTCGGGGTCGAAACCAGCGTGGAGCTGGTGCCGGTTTATCAAAAGCGAATCATTCAGAAGTCGATTCAAGCCGGGAAGATGGTGATCACTGCGACCCAGATGCTTCAGTCGATGGTAACGAATCCGCGGCCCACCCGAGCTGAGGCGTCTGACGTTGCAAACGCGGTTTGGGATGGCACTGACTGCGTGATGCTTTCAAACGAAACGGCGGCGGGAGAGTATCCAATCGCGGCGGTCGCGACGATGGCACGTGTCATCGAGTCGGCGGAATCAGGCAGAGAGCCGCGAACTGATTTTGCCGCGAGCTGGGCCGGCAGGCAGTCTGGACGCGTCAGTCGCGCGCTTTGTGAGGCGGCAGCGTTTGCTGCGAGTGAAATGGGAACGACAGTCACGGCTGTGTTTACAGCGTCGGGACTGATGGCCCGCCGGCTTTCGTCACTGCGTTACGATCAACGCATCATCGCACTGACACACAGACCGGAAGTTCTTGCGAATCTCGCATTGATCTGGGCCGTCGAGCCTCTGCTGGTCGTTAAGGCACAAACAACGGAAGAGATGTTGAAGATCGGCGAACAACGGCTGCTCGACGCGGGTGCAGTGGAAAAAGGTGAAATGATCATCGTGATGGCCGGACGGCTCTCAGGCCTCGGCCTCTCGAGTTCTGTGACGATCTTAACAGTCGGCGGCGAGCTCGGCCCAACACGTTAAATAGGCACGGATTACACAGATTATTACTGATTAAATTTTAATCAGCTGCAATCCGTGTTATCTGTGGCAAACCCTCTCCGTGGGCGATTTGGGCGGGTGTCTTTTGGGGGTCGCGCCAGTTGTCGAGAATGCCGACCTGATGGACGCATTGTAGAGTGCAGGTAGCGGCGCACCATTTCTCGGTCTTGTACTCCCGATCGAAATCTTCCATCGTGTACTGATCCAACGGGATCCCCGGATAACCTCGCTGCTGCGAGCACCAGTGTACGAGTCCCTCCTCACAGATGTAGAGGTAACGTGCCCCGGCACGACAGCGCCAATTGTAAGGCTTGCCTTCGGCGATACTGTCCTGAAACCAGTTCAGCCGCGCGTGGTCCTTATTTCCGAGTTTCTTAACTTGCTGGAAAATGTCTTTCTCTTTGGTCGAAAGCGGTTTCAGAGTGCCGTCGCTATCGTGAATCACACCAACCGTCGTCGAGAATCCGAGCTCGACAGCCCTGCGTGCGACGGTCAGCGCATCCTCAGGATTCTTGATCCCGCCACCAATCACGGAATTAATGTTGACGTGGAAATCCGCGTATTCCGACAAGTACCGGAGCTTCTTATCCAGCACGCGAAGACTCTTGCGCGAAACCTCGTCAGGCTCGACGTTGTCGATACTTATCTGCAAGTACTCCAGCCCTGCTTTGTTGAGTCGCTTGATCCGTTCCGGAGTGAAGTAATAGCCATTCGAAATCAATCCAGCGATCATTCCACGCGAGCGAATGTGTTGAATGACCTGGTCCAGCTCGGGGTGCATCATCGGCTCGCCGCCGGAAATCGTGACGATCGCGGTTCCGAGATCCGCCAATTTATTAAGCCGCGCCTTGACGATGTCGAGATCGATTGGTTTTGAAGTGTGGTCGTATTCGTTGCAATAGCCGCAAGCGAGATTGCAACGGCGCATCGGAATCAGATGGGCCAACACGGGATGGCGCGTCGACAACAGCGCGCGAGTGATAAAGTTCGCCTCGCGCATCTTGAGTTTTAGAAACTTGGTCCTACGCATTTTGGACGCGAGAATACCCACAAAACACAAAAAGCACAAACGCTTACATTTGTGCTTTTGGTGTAGCTGTATTTGTCAGGCGTTTTAACTCTTAACAATCTTGACGTTCGAATCAAGCTTGATATCGAACTCGCTGGCATTGATCTTCTGGTTCTTTTCGAGAGCCGTCAAACGCATCGTCGTCGAATCGTCGTTCTTCTCGACGATCTTGGTCTGAACAGGCATGCCGGCGTTGTCGATCCAAACCTCCGCATACTTGTAACCAGCCTTGCCCTTCGGTACCAGCGTCAGGTGGATCGTGCCGACGCCACCCCACAAAGTCTCTTCGCGCACGTCTTTAACTGGATGAAAGCGCGCTTCGAGCTGCTGGCGCGACATATTCATCATCTGCATCAGACCACCCGCTTTATCATCACTCATTTTTCGCGAATCGCCCGTGTAAGCAATGCCCTGGTTGGGCCGGAAAATGACGTACTTGTTATTGGATACCGCAAGGATTTCACGTCGCGGGCTGGTCCAGTCGATCCTGACTGAAGCCTGCTTGCCTGCGCCGGGTAAGTAAATGACGGCACCGTTGTATTTGTCTTCCACACCAAGCTGCGAATTGTATTTGACGACACTAATTCCTGCGCGCAGCGACTTGAGAGTCTGACGATTCTTCTCCATCCGACTCAGAACAGAACTGACCAGCCCGGCTCCCTGACCATTCGTCGTGGTCGGGGAAACTATGACGAGTGCGGATAATATGAAAACTGCCACCAGGCCCGAAGAAATCAATCTCTTCATATAAACTCCTTAAACTCCGTTTCTCCTTTCGCGTGGTCTTCGCAAAAAACCTCGCAATTATAGGGAAGAACTACCGTATGTCAACCTCGAAACTGCGCGTTCGACCGTCTGCATCGAGTACTTTTCGAACCTCTAAGACCTCGACTTTTGCGCGTCCCGTCAACGCCTTTACGCGTTGCTCGATTTGACCTTTATCGTCTTCGTTTTCAACAACTTCAGGGCTTAAAACCACTGTGGTTGCGACTGGGCTTTGATGCACCGATCTCTGAGCCCGTTCGCTACTCATAAACCAGCTTTTTGGTGTCAAAAAAATGAAGATTAAAATCACCACACACAGAAGGTCCCATTGCCAGGTATTTCTTGCGTAATTCCAGAAGAAGATCTTCTTAAGTGTGGTTAACAGGCCTCGCACGTTATCGAGCTTGCAAGTAAGCAGCCACGCGAATCATGGCTGGCGGGTCGTCAGGAAGGATTTTACATTGCCGGTTGGCAATTGGCAATTTTTATAGCCGGACAGCGGGATTTTGTTCAACGATGTGGCCGTCGCGCATCTGTACGATTCGTTTGCACATCGCGGCGGCTTCCGGATTGTGAGTGATCATTATGATGGTTTGATTGAACCGGTAATTTAACTCCTGAAACATGTTAAGAACGAGAGCTGAGTTTTCTGAGTCGAGATTACCCGTCGGTTCGTCTGCCAGAACGATCGCTGGGCGCGTCACGACCGCACGCGCGAGTGCCACTCGCTGCTGTTCGCCGCCTGACAACTCGAGCGGCTTATGATGAAGCTTATCTTCGAGTCCAAGCAGCCGCAGCACATCGCGGCGGAGCTGTGGATTTCCACCGCCGTTGCCGTGAATTCGCTCCGCTAGTCGGAGATTTCCTTCAGCGGTTAAAGTGGGGAAAAGATTGAATCTTTGAAAGACAAATCCGATTTTCTTGCGACGGACGGCCGTGCGCTTTGCGTCTGATGCAGCGGTGATATCGTCGCCGTCAATCACGATCCTCCCGGAGGTCGGCGTCAGCAGTCCTCCCAGCAGATGAAGCATCGTCGACTTGCCGCAACCGGATGGTCCCATGATCGCGACAAACTCGCCTTCCTGAACCTCGAGCGAAACACCACGCAGGGCGGGCACATCGACTTTCCCGATGCGATAAACCTTTACGAGGTCTTCGGCTTTAAGAATCGTTCTCATTGATTAGCGGTCACTTTTTTATACTGAACATCGAGGTCGACCTCGGGCAATTCCCACTTGTTGTCCAAAACAAACGCTTTTGGAGGGTATTCCCGGTTCAATTCAACCGAAGCAGAATCCTGGTAGGTGAGGCTTAGCTTATATTGATCCTGCGGGCGCGTTATCTCAACGCGGCCAGGCAACGAGGCAGTTGTACCGCTCCCGAGAGTCTTCTCGTTGTCATAAGTAACGTCGGTAATAAGAGAACCTCGGTCATCGTACGTTTGCAGCCGCGCCAGCCGAATTCCCCCAACACGATCGAACCAAAAGCGCCTCTGTAATCTCGCGTCTCCGGCGGCGGGCTGCGAAAACTCTTCGAGAAGATAATAGCCACGCATAATACGAGCGCCTTTTTTCGCTTGGGGTCGATTATCAGGTTCCTCCTGAAAGAACTCGCTTTGTGCGTAGGATAACGCCCCGGTTGTTTCGATTGGACGAATCATGAACGCGTCCGTCAAATGTTGCGGACGGAGGTTCGAAAGCGCGCTGACTGTTTCCTTCTCCTTTTCGTTGTTGCCGTCGGCTGCGCCTGCTGCTTCGGTGTCCAACTTTGGATAAACTGCGCTGTTAGTTCCCTTCAAAAAACGCTTGTACTTCTCGTTTCCTTTCAATACCGCAACTCTGAAGTGCTCGCCGTCCGACGTCATCTGCGCGATATCGACGAAACCGAACTGAATGATCAGGTAGATCTTTCCCGGCCGTTGCAGCGTGATCTGCCCATCGACCAGTCGATAGCGATCGGCGACGCCGACAGCCGCAAACGATGTGTCTTCAAACTGAATATCGACCTTACCGTGTATTGATTTGACGGTAGAGAGCCGGTTTACCTCCTGAATCAGTTGGTTCTTGCTGGCGTTGGTCAGCGGACTCAGAAGCTGAGGAACCTTGACTTTCGTTTTAGCCTGAAAAAGACTGCACCCAGAAATAAACAGCAGCACCGACAGGACAACGACTGACAGCACTAAGCGGGTGGGCACGATTTTACAGGCATTGAAATAGTTGAGCATCAGCCTTTGAGCGCCAATCATACGTCAAACAGAACCGAGCGCGGTAGCGCCGCGTCTCAACTCTGCGTAACTCTGCGTTCCCTCTGCGCCTCTGCGGTTTACCGGCTGTTTACCGCAGAGGCGCAGAGGAACGCAGAGTTACGCAGAGGTTAACTAAGCACGAGTGGTGGTTTCCCAAATCTTCCTCGCAAGCGATTGATCGTATTCACAATGCTGGGTTTACTCAACAACTTCTGTTCCAGACGATGCCGGCCGGGAAAGTCGAGCAGCATGATCCCCAACAGAATCGTGAGCAAGCCCTGTCCGGGGACACCCGGCAACGACAGAACAACGCCCAGCGCAACCAACACGACCCCGAGAAGGTTTTTACCGATGACCTTCGCGGCATGTAGCGCCGGATTTGGTCCAGCCCAGAACTTTGTTTTGCGATTCTTGCTGAAGTGGTCCGCCGGAAGCTTCACCAGGATCAGCGAGACGATCCCGAGGTTGAAAAGGAAAGATGCAACAAAGATGAGGGCTCCGATCAGTATGTGTTGCCACGTCCAGCCGAGCACGAATTCCGAAAATAGAGCAGTCATTTATTAAGCGGTTCACGCCGCGCGTTCAGGATCGAACCCAGAAGTTCGTGCACGATCTGTTCCGCTTCGCCTTCGAGATTGAAATCCGGTTGTTCCGCAACTTCCCAAAACTCGTCGAGGCCACGCGCGCCTGCCCTCTCGAGCGCCAGCACCTGGACCAGTAAATCAAGCACGTCAGCCGCTTTAACAAGCCGCGCCTCGAGGCTGCTCCGTTGCTCGTAATCGCTGTACAGACTTCCATACAGTCCCTCTGCGCTATCGACATCGCGTACGACGTCTGAAAACGCCGCGGTTTCCGCCTCTTTTCGCGCGTCTGACCCGAAATAGAAAGTCGCCGTACGCGGCATATCTCCAACACGAACTTCGGCCCAATCGTGGAGTAACGCGACCCGCAGGACCTTTTCGACGTCGACGCTGATCCCGCGCGAGATGAATTCATCGGCGAGCAACATCGCGGTGACGCCGACACCGAACGAGTGCGCCGCTACTGATTCGGTACCGTTTGGAAGACCGCGCAAGGTCCAGCCGGTGCGATCGAGTCGCTTCAATCGTTGCAGCTCAATCAGGGTTGAAAG
>JBIOUJ010000300.1:0-3500 GCA_044867025.1 Pyrinomonadaceae bacterium
ATTTAAATGGTTTTCAAGAGTAGGAGACAGCGAGGACCCCAAGCTAAAGCTTGGGGAGAATGAGAAAGGCCGCTCACAACCGGCTCGGGAAAAAACAAACTGTAAGGATGTCATGATAATGAACAGCACAGCGAAAACCCTGGGTTAGCGTCACCACGTTTTCAACCCTGAAAGGGTTAGGGCCGCACATGCCTAACGCTTTCAGCGTTTATTATCGCTTATTTTTGACCCAGGGTTGTCGCTGCGCTCCAACCCTGGGCTGAAATTAGCGAACGCCTTCGGCGTTATTGAAAGAGCGAATGCCTTCAGCGTACAAGGAAAAGTTATAAATCGAATGCTAATTATTCCTGCAATCGATCTGAAGAATGGGCGGTGTGTGCGGTTGATGCAGGGGCGAAAGTCTGATGTGACTGTTTACAATGAAAATCCGATCGAGGTTGCGAAAGAGTTTGCGTCCGCGGGCGCGCAAATGATTCACGTGGTCGATCTCGACGGCGCGTTCAGCGAGGCAGACTCGCCGAACCGTGCGGTGGTCCAAAAGATCCTCGAGGCGGTCGATGTGCCGGTCGAATTTGGCGGCGGAATCAGGTCGCTGGATGACGTACAAACCCTAAGCGATCAAGGAGTTGCACGAGTGGTCCTGGGCACGATCGCGGCTGAGGCGCCGGATTCTTTAAACGAGTTCGTCGAGAGATTTTCGTCAAAGATCTGTGTCGGGATCGATGCTCGTGATGGACGCGTGATGTCGCGCGGTTGGGAAACTTCGACACCCGTCGAGGCCATCGAGCTTGCTCGCTCCGTGGCTACGCGTGGCGTCGAACGCATCATCTATACCGACATCGCGCGCGACGGAACACTCGTTGGACCAAACATCGAGCAAACACTCGCAGTCGTTCGTGCTGCGAATGTCCGCGTAACCGCATCAGGCGGCGTTTCGAGTCTCGACGACATCAAGCGTCTCCGCGACGCGGACGATCCGCGCCTCGACAGTGTTATCGTTGGCAAAGCCCTGTACGAAGGAAAGTTCAAACTCGAAGAAGCGATAAACGCCGCAACTTAAACTATGAGCGAATCAATCTTTGCGAGTGGAATACTGAATGGCCACGTAGCATTCGTCACCGGCGGCGGAACCGGCATCACCGGCGGCGTCGCACGCGCGCTTGCCGAAGCCGGCGCCGCTGTCGCGCTCGTCAGCAGGAACATAGACCACCTGCAACCCGCGGCGGATGCGATCAATCAAAACGGCGGCAAGGCCCTCGCCGTCGCAGCGGACGTTCGCCAACCGGAAGCCGTGGAAAAAGCTGTCGCACAAACCATCGAACACTTCGGCAAGATCGACATCGTCGTGAATGGCGCCGCCGGAAACTTTCTGTGCCCAGCCGAAGAACTATCTCCAAATGGATTCGGCACCGTCGTCGACATCGATCTAAAGGGGACATTCAACGTCTGTCGCGCGACGTTCGCGCAACTCAAGGAACATCGCGGACAAATTCTGAACATCACCGCGACGCTTCACTACGTCGGCACGCCGCTTCAGCTTCACGTTTCGGCGGCGAAGGCAGGTGTCGATGCGTTAACGCGCAATCTCGCGGTTGAGTGGGGCCGGTATGGAATTCGTGTCAACGGCATCGCGCCTGGTCCAATTGAGGACACGGAAGGAATGCAACGTCTGGTGCCTGAGCCCGTCAAGGATCGTTTGCGAAAGAATATTCCGTTGGGACGTTTTGGAAGAATCGCCGATATCGAAAAGGCATCGGTGTTTTTATGTTCTGACGCGGCGAGTTATATCAACGGCGTCGTGCTGGTGGTTGATGGCGGTCAATGGCTCGCTGCCAACCGCATGGTAGGCGGTTAACATGCTCGATCTCCAACCTGCATCATTCGAAGCATTTGAGCGTGAAGCACGGCAGGGCAATGTCGTGCCGGTGGTGCGATCCGTGCTCGCGGATCTGCACACGCCCGTCGGCACTTTCATGCGTATCGCCCACAACGCGCCGTACTCCTTTTTGCTCGAATCGGTTGAGGGTGGTGAACGCATCGCGCGCTATTCGTTTCTCGGCGCGGAGCCGGAGATGATCGTGCGTGGAAAGGGAATGCAAACGTTTGTCGAGCGCGACGGCAAAACCGAAACTTTTCCGACAGTAGCGACCGAATGGGTCAGAGATTATTTCCGCGGGCGCTCGCTCGCGCGTCGCTCGGGACTCGTGCCGTTTGCGGGTGGCGCGGTCGGGTATGTCGGCTACGATGCCGCGAAGTGGTTCGAGCCTGTTTTGCGAGACGATCGTACCGAGCCGCTGGACTTGCCCACTGATGCGCTTTGGATGTTCTACCGGACCCTGATTGCTTTCGACCGCGTGAAGCAGCGGATGGAGATCGTCTCCATCGTTCTTACTGAAGAAGCAGGAGGAAGTCACAGCAAACTACGCGAGCTTTACGACGAGGCAGTCGCGCGCACAAAAGAAGTCGAGAAAAAGATTTTCGAAGTACGATCGCTTCCGGCCGAGGCGCCGTCGCAAGATCAGCATCACGCGCATCTTTCGTTGCAATCAAACTGGACGCGGCGAGCTTTCGAAGAAGCCGTGCGGCTGGTGAAGGACCACATCGCCGCTGGTGATTGCTATCAGGTCGTGCTCTCGCAGCGCTTCTCGGCGCAGTTCGACGGTGACCCGCTGCAAATTTATCGAGCGTTGCGCGCGATAAATCCGTCGCCATACATGTTCTTTTTGCGAGCAGGCGAGGAGACGGTGGTGGGCGCGTCCCCGGAGATGCTGGTTCGTTGTCACGGGCAGCGGCTCGACTATCGACCGATTGCGGGCACCAGGAAACGCGGCGCGACGGAGACGGAAGATTGGATGTTGAGCGAGGATCTGAAATCGGATGAGAAAGAGATCGCCGAACACATGATGCTCGTCGATCTCGGTCGCAACGATCTGGGGCGGGTTTCGGATTACGGTTCAGTTAAAGTTGAAGATCTGATGCACGTCGAGCGTTATTCGCACGTGCAGCATCTGGAGACGAGTTTGAGGTCGCGTTTGCGAGATGGTTTGGATCGCTTCGATGCGTTGGCTTCGTGTTTTCCGGCGGGTACGGTGACGGGCGCGCCGAAGATCCGCGCGATGGAGATCATTCGCGGACTGGAGCCGGACCATCGCGGGATTTATGCTGGGTCCGTGTTGTACCTGGATTACGCGGACAATCTCGATTCGTGCATAGCGATCCGGACGATCGTGTTGCGCAACGGCGAGGCGTTGGTCCAGGCAGGCGCGGGGATCGTTGCGGATTCAATTCCGGAGCATGAGTATGCGGAGACGGTGAACAAGGCGCGCGCGATGTTTCGTGCGATCGAGATGGCGCAGAGAGGGCTCTAGGATCGCACTTGGATCGGAGTCAGTACCACCTGCGGTAGCGGGTGGGTCAACCGCAGCGACCACGCGTGATTGTCATTCAATGGCACCGAGGGACTTAGCATCAGACTTGGATACGGTCAGTACCACCTGCGG
>JBIOUJ010000301.1:0-6364 GCA_044867025.1 Pyrinomonadaceae bacterium
TGAATGATGAGTATGCGAGATTCTTATCGATTTTGAATTCGATGGTGACCCACCCGCTACCGCAGGTGGTACTGACCGCATCCAACAGCAGCGCCGAAGAACATAAGAAACTTGTCCAGGAGCAGCGCTGGCCGAGATAAGAAACGAATTCTCGAGGAGGGGACTATGCCTGATGCGTCACCGATCACTCGTTACGAACAAGTGAAGCAGATTCTCGATCGAGCGGCTGCTGGTAGCCAAGCTGATTACGGCGGCCCGGTCCCCTTCTGGCACTTACCGTTAGAACAATTTCTTGAAGCGAAAGTTTACGGCATCCGCATGATCGCCGCGCCCGAGGCTCCGGCTCAATCGTGCTGCCATGGTCCAACTGCTGAAGCCGAGAGCCGCAGCGCCCGATCCGGTCTGATCCAGGGCCTGCGCGGACAAGCTCCTTTCGACGGTTCGCAGTTTCCTCCACTGCCGTGGGGTGGTGCGCGAGTTACAGAAGAAGAGATCAGCTTCATCTCTGACTGGATCGACGACGGCTGCCCGGCCGGCGATCGTCAGACCTCTTTAACTGTCGAGAAACTGCAAACTGCCACTTCAATTGAGGCGCTGAATCAGGACACCGCCGACGAATTGGCACGCACGTTCGCCGTCTTCGACGCCTCGCCAAACGAATACACTTACAAGTACGGCGAGCTCAAACAGCGCATGAATCTCGACTGCATGGGCGAGACGCAAATCGACAAACTTCGATTCGCCTTCCGTGAGCTCTACAACTTCAACAAGTGGCCGGAGGATCGTCGCAGCTACAACAACATGGCGCTGATTCATCAGAACCACTGCCAACACGGATGGGAACGCTTTCTTCCATGGCACCGCGTCTATCTCTACGAATTCGAGCAGGCGCTTCAGGACGTCTGTCCCGGTGTGACATTGCCTTACTGGGATTGGACCATGCCCATGTATTGCCCGGAGACGCCGGAAAAAGGCGCGATTATTCCGCCCTCTTTCAAAGCGTATCTGACTAACGACGCGCTCGCGGCTCTTGAATCGCTGCCTCCTGAGGCAGCCGACGCGTTGCGAAAGCAGATGGTGGAGAAGGGATGCCGGTTTTCGTCGCCGAGCAAATTCTTTGAAGAAGTCGCGAAGTTGACGAACGACACGTACACCAAAGAGCCGTATCGAAAGGAATTCCTGAAAGCACTGCTCTCCACCAACTCTCTCTGGTATCCGCTTCGTTTCCCCGCTGAATTCTTCGACCCCCAGACTCACGAGAAGAAAAAGATCAACACCTCCATCTTTCATTACCATTACCCAACCGCCGAAGACATGCAGCAGATACTCTCGCTGCGCACGTTTCGCGATTTCGGCGGCGGCAGTTTCTACGACGACTCGTTTGGTTTCCTCGATCAGAATCCACACAACACGATGCACATCTGGACCGGCGGGCAAAACCCTGATTACAAGCCACCGGCCACAACCACAGCGACGACAATGAAGGTCGTCACCAGCGCGGCGAAGAGTCGCAACCGTGGCGTGCAAGTTACGGGTCGTCGATTCCATTCGATGGAGGATCTTGTCTCCGAACCAGAGTTCGGCGACATGCTCAGTAACCTCACCGCGTCGTTCGATCCGATCTTCTGGCCCATTCACGCCAACATCGATCGCGTCTGGCACGAATGGCAGGAACTCAATCCTCATTCACTTCCGAAAGATCTCGATTCGGTGCTCACGCCGTGGACGTACACGATCGCCGACACGCTCGACATGTCGCGCTTTGGCTACGAATACGTGAAGTGCGCGTTTGTGATTCCGGTCGGACTCGGAACGCCTGTGGGCCGGTTCGTCTCGAAAGAGATCTCTGTTCCTGACAATGTTCGTAGTTCGTTCGAGCGCGCGGAAGTGCGCCTTCATCGCGTGCCGCAGTTACCGCGTTCGTGTTTCATCCGGCTGTTTTTGAATCTGCCGGATGCGAATGGATCGACGCCCATCAACGATCCACATTACGCGGGCTACCTCGCGATTTTCGGTCACGCGGATTGTATTGGTGGACCAGGTCACTGCGATTTGCCACCGAGCCGTCCGCGCCAGTATGACCAGCGTCCACGCCATCACAACACGCCGCGCAATCACCGCATCGATGTCACGAAGACTGCGAAGCGCCTTTTCGCCGAAGGTGCAACGACGCTGCAAATCACACTCGTCGTGATCGGCGCGGATTACTGTGAAGACAACGAGCTGCTGCGGCTCGATGGTGTCTCGCTCGATTTTCTTGATTGATGATTTTGGTAGTGACCCTAATTTCCTCTCTGCGTATCTCTGCGTTCCTCTGCGCCTCTGCGGTTATTATTTTTTTACCCGCCATTTACCGCAGAGGCGCAGAGGAACGCAGAGATACGCAGAGAAGAACTTCAATTTAGGAGCGGCAACAAGACTATGCCTACGACTTATCGAATCCACCCCGGCGTCGGTATCGCCAGGCTCGGCAACAGCACTTACGACTTTTGTATCTCGCCAGAGCAGCCGGCCGCATTGCCACTCGCTTGCGACAAACACGGGAATCCGATGTTGAGTGCCGACGGCGACGAAGTGCGAATCACGACCTTCAAGGACGAAGCGGGCCGTCTGAAGCGCCAGGCCGCGAGGTTCCAGGTTTGGGCTTACGACGACGAGCATCCGGAAGGCCGCCCGCTGAAGCTTGGCGATCAGATTGAAGGCGGCGGTAACGCAGGCACGCTCATGAACATTCAGTGGCGCGTGTACCTCGCCAACAAAAAAGCAAGCTGGTACGAATTTCAGCAGCTCAACGGCGAGCACGGCTATGGTCCAAATCACGCGCGGCGAAATGCTTCGATAACCGATCCGGACGCGCGCCAGCGTCTGATCATCGATCCTGGACCAAGAACGGTCGATCACAAGACCACGCGCCACGCGAGCTTTGACCGTGACAATGAGGACTACGCGACGACGTTTCCGCCGCCTCTCAAACCTAACTCCATCGACACTCTCGGCGATCTGTTGACGGACGAGACCGGCCGGCTGCTGGTGCTCGGTGGTTTTGGAAACTCAGGCTCGTTTCGATTCGACGAATTCGGCCAACCGCGAATTACGGATTACGCAAACAACGACGGGTGGTTCGACGATACATCGGATGGCCCAGTCATGGCTCGGCTCGTGATGTTCTCGCCGCTGGTCCAGCGAATCCGTTACATCGACGTTGAGTATCCGGCGTGGGTGGTGTGTGCATATCCCGCTTACGTCCCTGAAATTCTCGACGTGGTCACGATGGAAGACGTCGTCGAAGATATGGCGATTCGCAAGTTTGCCGAGCGAACCGATCTTTACGGGACGTCGGGCACGTTTAACGATCCGCAGCACATTTCTCCGACAGACACGCCTGCTTTGATTCACTGGCGTGCAGGGCGTCTGCAATGGAATCCGAATTATAAGCCGTGGTTTTATCGCGACATCTGGAACATTCTTTATCGGCCGGACCAGTACAACTATCTCTGCGACGTGCTGGGCCAGTCGAACTTCCCGCACAACCAGTCGACACGTGGCACGTTCGATTACGAGAAGCTGAGTGTTCCACCGGTGATCGACAGGGACGGTGTTGCGCGTTGTGAGAAGAAGTGCGTTCGGAAACATCACTCGGGGGAGCTTTTCGTCGACGAGCTCGCGATTGAATTGGCGCCATTGGAAAGCATCTCGGCCAGCGCCGGTGGCATTGATTACGGCGACCAGCCGCGTCTTCTGACCGGGAACCGCACCGACGATCTACGTGCTGCTGTCGCAAAGTTTGCGGAAGGTGTCTTAGGTAAAAATGCGGAGTATGGTATCGACGATTACCTGCAGCAATGGCTTCCCGGCGTTACGTCCGCGCCTGAAGGAACAGCAAAACTCAAACGAGAAGTTGATGAGATCATCGGCGCAGATTCGTCGTATCCGGATGACGTCACTGACCTGCTGTCGCGGCGCGTTCATGACCATCTGCAAAAATATTTGAACGGCCAACTTCTGCGCGAGTGTCAGAGCAGATGTATCACGACCAACACGTACGATCCGTATGGTCCAATGCGCCAGTACCTGTTTGATTTGTTGCGCGCGCCGGGGGAAGAGAACCAGTTCATGATTGTGGGCCGCCCTGACAGTCGCGTTCACAACCTGCCGCGCATGCCGCTGCTGTGTGGCGACAACCCGATCACAAACGAATTGCCTTCGAAGTTTTTCCGGCTCACAGACTATCAATATTATCTGCTGCGCCAGTGGGCCATGGGCCTCTTTTACAATGAGGAAGTTGAGAAATGGGCCAAACCCGATCCGCTGCATCCGTATGCCGGCTGGGTCAATCGAACCGGTCGCGATCTCGATCGCGGAGTCGTTAGCAACATTCTCGGCGGATCGTTTTGTCCGGGAGGCGAGATCGGATGGGTGATGCGCAATCCGTCTGCCTGGCTGGTGCCATACCGGCTCAAGGCCGATCGTTCGTTCTCGGATTTTGGTCAAACACCTGCGCAGGCGAATACGGGTCAGGTACCCGATCGCAATTACGCATTTTATGCCGGCGCGGATCTGAGCCAGTCGAATGACTTCATGACAGGGCTACAGCCTGGCGATCTTACGAAGTACATGTCTGTTCCGTGGCAGGCAGACTTCAACGAGTGTTCGACACAACCGATCGACGTCACCTATGAACGGTTCAACAAGATCTATCCGGATAGCGACAACGACGAGTTGATGGAGCGCGAACAGAGAGTGTGGGAGACGCTTTGGTGGCCTGCGCATCGTCCGATGCAGACGTTTGAACAGATTGTTGCACCGGATGGTAGCAAATCGATCTCGTGGCTCGACTGGACGCCGGGTGTGCCGCAGACGAATGCGGGCAATCTGCGAATGGTGACGGAATGGTGGCGCTTGCCCGTGGTGCGAACTAATCCCCAGGGCGACTTCAGACCAACCACCGTCCCGCCGCCGACGAGCAATCCTCCATACATCAGTGTGGAACGTACGCCACGCAGCCCGAAAGCAGAGGACGAGTTGTGATTTCGTCTGACGTAGTGATTATCGGCGGTGGTCCAGGTGGCGCGGCAGCGGCGATTTCACTGCTCGCGCATGCGCCGGCACTGGCTGTGACGCTGATCGAGGCCACACGGTACGAGGCTTCGCGTGTTGGTGAGAGTCTACCGCCGCTCACACGTTCGCTCCTCGAGACGCTTGATGTGTGGGAGGCGTTCACCGCGTTGGGCGCACGCGAGAGTTTCGGGACCAGCGCTGTTTGGGGACAGTCGACTTCTGTAGATAACGAGTTCATCTTCATGCCGGCTAACACGGGTTGGCAACTCGATCGCGCCTTGTTCGACGCGATGCTCGCGGATGAAGCGAAGAAAAGAGGCGCCGTGGTGATGCTTGGCACTTCGCTTCGTGGCGCTCAAAGAGTTGATGATGGATGGCGGTTGAGCTTGTCAGACGGTTCTCATCTGACAAGCAGATTCGTCGTCGACGCCACCGGTGGTTCTGCTTCGTTCGCACGACGCGCGGGCGCTCGTTTCGTCGATCTCGATCGGCTCGTTGGCATCTCGCGCTTCTTTGAGTGCGGTGAAAGTGATGCGCGATTGATGGTTGAAACTTTCGCGGACGGATGGTGGTACACGGCTGGACTGCCAAACGCAAAACGCGTTACGTGCTGCGTCACTGACGCGGATCTCGCGCAGCGAATGAAACTCTACGAAACAGATGTCTGGCAGCAACAGCTTTCGACCACAAGCACAGTCGCAAAGATCACAAACATCCGCAAACCGTGTAGCGCGATCACAGTTCGGTCGACAAATTCACGTTTACTCGATCCGGTTTGCGGTGATGATTGGTTGGCCGTAGGCGATGCTGCCTCACGATTTGATCCGCTGTCTTCGCAGGGGATCGTTAAAGCGCTGCGATCGGGAATCTTCGCCTCTTACGCGATCGGAGACATATTGCTGCGCGGAGATCATGGCGCCTTGCGCCGCTATCAACGATTTGTAAGGGAAGAATTCAGAAGCTACCTGCAAACGCGCCTCAAGTACTATCGCCAGGAGCAACGCTGGCCCAACAGCGAATTCTGGAGCCGCCGTCACGAGGATTACTCATTGGCCCATCTGATGTAATCAGGAAATGTGCCGTGTCGTGGAACCCGTTCGTGAAGTCGAAGAAGAGCGCGACGCCGACAACGGCGACGAGGAGTAGCAGGCTCCCGTCCACGAGCGCTAGGCGTTCTTGACGACGATGTTCCCGATCACGTTCGCAGCGCTCTCGGCCGCGTCGAGCGAGTTCTCGAGCGCGTCGTAGACGTCCTTCCAGCGGATCACTACGAGCGGGTCGATCCGCTCGTCGCGGAAGAGCTCGG
>JBIOUJ010000302.1:0-5607 GCA_044867025.1 Pyrinomonadaceae bacterium
GCGAACTATGGTATCCGTTCGAATCGCCCCTGGCAGCCTCGCAATTGTCGAGCTTCGTTTGTAAGGGGCGTTTCTCTGCGTACCTCTGCGTTCCTCTGCGCCTCTGCGGTTTGAAAAAACATTAACCGCAGAGGCGCAGAGGTACGCAGAGGTACGCAGAGAAACGCCCATTACAAACGAAGCTCGACGATTGCGAGGCTGCCGGGGGCAATCTGGACGTTCAGGTTGCCCCTTTCAACATTCAGCGTAGTGTCGCTGGTCCACTCGGTGGCGCTCTGAATCTGTTGACCCGTAAGTGTAATCGTCACGTTTACGTAAGCACTCCGATCGACTTGCGCCATCCCCTGTTGTGGCTTGAACACGCCGTTGTTATTGAACATCGTCACGATCCAACCGCTCGCCGTGCGATTAATCAAATACTCAACATCGCCCACGACCTTCACCGGCACAGCATCCGCAAACACATGCGCCAGCATGTGTGCGGCGAAAGTCGTGATGCGCTCGTCTTCACCCAGCAGGTCCGGCACGGCTGCAAACACGACGGTTCCCTTCCCGATTCTATTCGTAGTCACGAGCGGTTCGCCGCTTTTGGTGAATATGAAACCGTTCGCGTTCGGGCCTTTCGGCTCGATCTTTTCGTACCGGAATATCTGACTCTTCAGATCCTGATTCTCATCTCCCGGCACAGCGCACTGAGCGTTGTGCGCTTCGCCGGTGGCATTGAGCAGGCGAACTCCCACAAATTGTTCAGGCAGGTTTTTGATCTGCGCCGCGTTGAGTACGAGTGTACCCCCATTGCGCACGTATGCGTCGAGTCTCTTGATCCACTCCGGCGACCAGTTGACGGGCCCACCAACAACGATCGCTCGGTACGTCGGCAGCAAGGTCTCGATTTTTGATCTTGAACCCTGCACATCCGCCGCCGTCAACACGTCAAAAATGTCACCAAACACGCCGGGCACGAACGGTTGTCGAT
Organism: Pyrinomonadaceae bacterium; assembly: GCA_044867025.1. Lineage (GTDB taxonomy): Bacteria > Acidobacteriota > Blastocatellia > Pyrinomonadales > Pyrinomonadaceae > PSRF01. Next base: position 977 of record JBIOUJ010000302.1, read on the forward strand.
CCGCCATCGCAGGCTCGCCTTCTACCACCAGCCCGGGATAGTAAGCCACGCCAAACAACTCTCTCAGCGCCCGATCGCCGCGATCGATTTGCGACACTTCAAAGGGCCAGTGCGGATAATCCGTCATCTCAAACCCGTGCGCCGGATCGAGTAGGAACGCAACAGGCGTGTACGGCGCCCCACGGTCGGGATGCTTCTCTGCGAAGCGCACAAACTCGTCCGTAATCCGGCCGAGGGGATTGAGCTGGAACGGATGTTCGCCTGGTCCAGGTTTGAAGAACTGATCGTAACCCTGCTCGAGATAGATCGCGGAGGCGCCCGCCATGTAGTAGAAGTAATAACTCTTTCGATACCACGAGAGCGAAGGCCCCATGGTTGGACCATACCGCGAGTGATAAAAGTAATCCGGCCCCGCAAAATTCTGAGTCTTGGTGAAAGTCGTTGCAGTGTCGCCGAAGTTTGGAGCGTGATAGTAAAGAAACGCGCCGCCAAACTGCCGCGCCGCGCCACGCGTGAAAGCGATACGCATTCCCATCATCGGCATCACCGCCGCCGTTTCCATCCCGAGCAGATTGACGCCCCACTGTGTTAGCGCGTGCGCAAACGAAGTGCTCGATGTTGACTGTGCGGGAATCAGCTTGTCCCACATCGGTCCGGTTTCGGTCTTGAACGTCTCGCGCCATTTTCGCGCCAGCGCATTCGAATAAAACTGCCGATGCGCTTCGAGCAATTCTCTTCGAGTCATCGACGGAGAGATTTTCAATTCCGCCGGCGCAGAATCCCACACGTATCCGACGCTCTCGCCCGAAACCCAACCGAGAAACTGATCTTTCAGCTCCCCATTGAGCAGGCGCCACGCGGCCGGCGCATCTGCTTCGTTGAATTGCGCTTTACCGTAGTTGATGAGAATTGCGAATGGAGCCTTTGTCTCGCGGATGTAGCGAAGGAACGGACTGCCTTCCTTCAGATACTCAGGCACGTCGTTGATGTAGACAACCGGAACGACGAGCTTCGATTGAAAGAGCGGCACCTCGCGCGCGCCTTTGTAGGTCGCAACGAACTGATCGAGGGGCTCGGCGTTGAACGGATACAGCGGCCGCTCCGCGGCAGGCTTGTCATAGAGCGTCCAAAACTCCTTCGCGATGTTCCACGGCATGAAGAAATCGCGCCCTGCGATCTTCGGCCGTTGTTCTGGAACTCGAACCGGCCCTTCAGGATTGAGCAGCGACACAGGTGGCTTGCGGGTTGTCGACCAGTCCCGCAAATATTTCGTCGAATAGAATACCGGCTTCTGCCTGCCGTTCGGTGTGAACCCGAGATCGTTGGTGAGCAGAAAACAGTCGACGTGTCGACGCGCTTCAGCCGCTTTTTCAATGACGATCGACAGCCGTACCGGACCTTTTTTCAACGTCGCAGGTGCACTATCCCAGGCGAACGCCCAGCCCCAGTACATGCTCACTTCGTCATGCGGGTCGATGACGTCTTTAACACCGAACTCTCGACGAAAAACTTCGGCGCCATCCTGCGCGATCGTGACCGTGAAGTTTTCACTTCTTTTGGCCCAATCAGCGTAACGGATCCACAGCACGTGTTGACCGCCGCGCGGAATCTCGAAGTCCTGGTAAAGAGTCGCACGTGTTTCATCAGCGCCGGCGGCAGCAGAATTCCATTCGCTCTCCCCACCCTGCGTCCACTCCGCAGACACTCCTGGACCATTCATGCCCCAGCCCGGAGCTTTATCGCGCGATAGATTTTGGTGAGAAGGATTGAGCAGCGGCTCGCCGAGTTTGCCGGTCGTGAACCCGCGCATGTTCTCAGCTTCGTACCAGAGGTACTCAGTTTGTGAGTAAAGCGATGAAGGTAAAAGTAGGAAGAACAGAACAATCCACAGATTACACAGATTACGCAGATTAAAGATCATCTTCATATCTGTGTAATCCGTGTAATCGGTGGATTACCCAAGGGCTTCCAAACATTCAGCGAGCGTTTTCTGCCGGCAAGTGAACATTGGAGTGTCGCGCAGCGTGTAGGAGCTGGCTTTGGTTTCGCGCAGCTCCTGGACCAGGTCCAGAAAATCCGCTGGATAGTCTGTTTCAAAAGCGACGACGAATTCCTGATCGTCGAGGCCAAAAGAGTAGGTGGTGTGAAGTTTGACCGATCGGTACTTCATGCCGATGCGGATGTGCTCGTCCATCATCTCCTGTCGCTGCTCGGCGGGTCGCGAGTACCATTCGCGTGTTTTCACAAACGGGTAAACAAAGAGATACTGCGACTTGCCGGGAACGATGTGCAGGCGATCCTCGACGTGCTCGGGATTGTCTTTGTCGATGTACATCGATCGCTTGGTCATCGAGAGAAACGATTGCGATGGTTCGATGTACTTGGCCATCTCTGTCTGGTTCAGTCTGGCCGTCATCTCCTGAATCGGTTCGAGCTCGTAACCGATGCGCCAGATCATAAAATCGACATTCGTGCGAAGTCCGACGGTTGAATAAGAATGAATCAATAATGAAGAACGAAATTCGTCGACGGTCTTTACAAATTCATCGCGGCAGCGCTGTTTGTCGCTTGCTGAGAGCAACCGCCATTCGGGGCGCGCGTGATAGAAAGTGAAATTGACGAACTGACGAGGAAGCCTTGCTTTCTCGGTTTCGACCTCCTCGCTGGAGGGTGCGAGACGAAGGGAACCGCGGTTATTGCTGACTGAATCCGTATCACTGCTCATTTTGTTATACCTCTGGCCGGACTTAAGAATTGACTGACCCTGGAAGATTCAGCGATGCGAAGTTATTCTGCCCAGTCTCAGGTCTGAATGCAACCGGGGAAGAAAGGCTGGCGCTCGTTCGTCAAAAGAACTGCTTATGGATGAGACAAACAAATCGCGTCGCTCTTTTTTGACGATTCTGCCGTTAGGAATCGTGATCGCATCGATTACTGGAGCCGCTTTTCGCTTTCTCCGGCCGAGGCTCTATGCCGCGAGTGACCGCTGGCTCGACGTCGCGAACGTGTCGGAATTAAGCGGTCCACAGCCTCTGACGCGAAAGATTGTTGCCGAACAGATCGCGGGATGGGCCGTCACTACCGAAGAGCACAACGTCTTCGTGTTACCTGCAAAAGGTAACCAGGTTTTATCGGCGGTGTGTCCTCACGAGGGATGCGAGGTCGCATGGGACGCGAATGCAAACCGGTTCGCGTGTCCGTGTCACGAGAGCTTTTTTGCTGCGGACGGCGCGCGTATTAGTGGTCCATCTCCACGTGGACTCGATCCGCTGCCGATGCGTGTCCAGGACGGAAAGCTACAAGTGCAATACATCTCGAAGGAGCAGTCGACACGCGCATGAGGAAATGGATCGAGACAACGGGCAGCATCGTGGCAATCCTGCTGCTGGTCCAATTTTTCACGGGCGTGTTACTGGCGTTTTACTATGTGCCTTCCGTCGACCATGCGCACACGACAGTCTCTTACATCGAGAAGGTAGTATCGTCAGGCTCCTGGATTCGCTCGCTGCATCACTACGGATCGCAGTGGCTTACTCTCTTCGCCTTTCTGCATATCGTTCAACTGTTTGTGACTGAGACTTACGTCGCGAGCAAAACGCGGTGGGTTACGGCGATCCTGATCTTTGGATTAGTGATGGCCGCCGGCGGCACTGGCTATTCCCTTCCCTGGGATGCGCGTGCGTTTTTCAGTACACGTGTAGCTGAAGGACTGATGGCGGGTCTTCCGTTGGTTGGCCGTAACGCAAGACTCTGGTTGCTTGGAGGCAACGAGATCTCGACGCTCACACTGTCGCGGTTCTTTGCGATTCACGTGCTTGTAATTCCGGCTTTTATAACAACGCTGGTTGTCATAAGACTGTTTGGGTCGATCACTGTCCCCAATCTTCGCAGTGCAATCGTTGTGGGCGTCGTGTTTTTGGCGCTGGCTTTGTGGTCGTTGAAGCATCCTGCGCCACTTGGACCACCGGTGTCTGAAATGTCTGCTGATTACCTGCCTCGACCTGGCGCACAATTCCTCTGGCTCTATCAGACCTTGAAGTACATTCCCGGTGGAGTCGGATCACTTGCAGGTGTTGTGTTGCCTGGCATGGTCCTTCTGCTCCTCGCTTTTTTGCCGTGGCTAAAGGCGCAACGATTGATTGGCAGAAGTGTACTCGGCGCGGGTGTTGTTGTGATCGTCTTGATGACGACCGTTTCGTATCTGAGTGACCGCAGAGATCCAAAGGCGTGGGCACAACTCTCGAAACAAGCTGCCCAGGAAGAAGCGGTGCGACGCGAACCATTCAAACCAACAATGATTACCGGTGCCTCGGCCGCAACGGATGCAGCAGCGGGAAATGCGCCGGACATGTACATCAAATTTTGCGCACAGTGTCATGGCGCGTCCGGCGAAGGAGGCCGACAGGGTCCGTTTCGTTTTCCGCCGCTCATTAACGTTTCTAACAAACCACGCCGCACGGCCGATGACATCGTCGCTCTGGTAAAAGACCCTGAAGCCTACGGCCTCCAACGACCCATGACATCTTTCGCGACGAAATTAACAGAGGAGCAGATGAGGGAGATTGCCGATTGGCTCGTGAAGTTGAAACGATGAATTTGGTCTGGCTATACTCGCTTTTCCCCTAATAAAA
>JBIOUJ010000303.1:0-8619 GCA_044867025.1 Pyrinomonadaceae bacterium
CGCGGATCAGATCCGCGTTCATCTGCGAAAATCTGCGGCTTAAGAATTAATCGACGATCCAGGTGTCGCCGCTATTGATCAGTTTCTCCAAACTTCCGGGGCCTGATTTCGCGATGGAGGCGTCGATCTGGTCAACCATCATCTCTTCGTAGGTGGGGCGCTCGGTCGCCCTGAAGATTCCGACGGGTTGCGGAAAATCAGGTTGCTCCATGCGCGCCAGCATGAACGCCACTGACGGGTCGTTCAAATGGATATCGTGGACCAGCAGGTCGTTTTCAGTGATGCCGTTTTCGCCAATCGTCACGACCTCGGGCAGCGCGCCATTCATGCGAATGCCTTTGTCGCGATTCTTGCCGAAGACCATCGGTTTGCCATGCTCGAGGTAAAGCACGCGATCTGAGCGAACGGTGCGTTCGGCGAAATAGTCGAACGCGCCGTCGTTGAAGATGTTGCAGTTTTGATAGACCTCGATGAACGAGATGCCCTTATGCTTGGCAGCGGCGTCGACGATCATGCCGAGGTGCTTGACGTCGATATCGATCGAGCGCGCGACGAAAGTCGATTCACTCGCGATTGCCAGCGACAACGGGTTGATCGGATAGTCGATCGTGCCTGAGGGCGTCGACTTCGTTCTCTTACCAAACTCGGAAGTCGGGCTGTACTGTCCCTTCGTCAAACCATAAATGCGGTTGTTGAAGAGAACGTAGTTGATGTCGAGATTACGACGGATCGCGTGAATGAAATGGTTACCGCCAATCGAAAGCGCATCGCCGTCGCCCGTAATCACCCACACGCTCAGCTCGGGATTCGCGCACTTGATACCGGTCGCGACTGCGGGCGCGCGGCCATGAATACTGTGGAAGCCGTAGGTATTCATGTAATAGGGGAAACGCGACGAGCAGCCGATGCCTGACACAAACACAATCTTTTCGCGCGGGATGCCGAGCTCAGGCATGACCTTCTGAATATTGTTCAGAATGGCGTAGTCGCCGCAACCCGGGCACCAACGCACTTCCTGATCGGAAACAAAATCGGCCTTCTTTAGTTGACCCGGCGGCGGCGCAATCCTGCCCGAGACCGGCGAACCCCCGTCACTCTCCACCGACACCGCTTCGGTGATCGGCTTCTTCACATTCCCATTCCCACTATGTCCATTGCTCTGTGTACTCATTATTTCTCCTGACTCAAGCCACAAAAAAGCACAAAACGCTTATAAGGATTCTGTGCTACTGAATAGATTTACCCTTTCTCACAGCCTCTTCCAGCTCGAGATATTTTGTTCTTACATAAGGATCAAGCTTGGCGGCAAAGCCCGCACCCCAATCACCATGTAATCGATGCCACGCTGATCCAGGTCACGTGAAAGACGGTCGAGAGTCTTGTTTAGCGTCCCTTCACCCAGAAAGTAGCGACGAGCTTCCTCGTACCTTTCGATGACGGAAGTTGTCGTTTGCATAGTCATCGATTAGCCTTAACACCAAAGATCCTGTCCAGCGAAATTCGGAAACCCGGAAATAGATCTGGTGCTTCCAGGTAATCGGAGCCGGAAAACGTTGTGACGTCTGATTCCGATCGGTAGACCGCTATGGTGCGGTGCTTCAAGTCTACGATCCAGACTTGTTTCGTACCGCAACTAAACAAGCGCGAGATCCTTTTGCTTATTTTGCCTGGACGGTATCCCGGACTATACACTTCAACTGCAAGATCGGGAGGACCTTGCCCGTAACCTTCGACGTCTCCCTCATCTTCGAGCCGCTGCTTTGAAATGAAAGTGACGTCCGGCGCTAAAACGGTGTCAGGGTTCCAAGTGACTTGGTAGCCGATGTCACCGATATAAACTTCACCTAAATCATTTTCCAAAACAAACTGCGCAAGTGGCACACCGAGGTGCGTAGCGGCCCGGCCGTGAGGAAGCTTCGGGACTGGCATCGTTATTAGTTCTCCGTTAATGAGTTCATGGCGCAAATCATCGTCAGGAAGCTGCATCAGCTCCTCCGCGGTCATCAGCGCTGTTGAGGTTGTACTCATCTCCTTACTCCTACCTGCATGTGCGTGTGAGGAACGCGCCAACATTACAAATACTCTTCAACCTTTCTGACAATCTCCCGGATCTGGAACGGGCGGCCTTTGACTTTCGAGTAGGGGACCGCGTCCACCAGATACTTCGCACGGATCATCGTGCAGAGTTGGCCCAGGTTCATCTCGGGAACGATCACGGTTTCGAAACCGGAAAGCACTTCGCCGAGGTTTCGCGGGAAGGGATTCAGATGCCGCAGGTGTGCTGACGAAACACTCTTGCCCTCGTTCTGCATCCTCTCCACCGCCGAACTGATCGAACCGTAGGTCGAACCCCACCCAAGCACCAGGACTTTTCCAGTCTTCTCGCCCATCACTTCAACCGGCGGGACGTCAGCCGCCGCGCGATCGATTTTTTCCTGACGCAACTTCACCATCAAGTGGTGGTTCTCAGGATCGTAATTTACGTTTCCGGTGATGTGCTGTTTCTCGATACCGCCGATGCGATGCTCGAGACCCGGCGTTCCAGGCAGCGCGAACGGACGCGCGAGTGTTTCTTCGTCGCGAGCGTACGGCATGAATGTCGCCGGATCGGTCGCGAATGTGATGTTGATTTTCGGCAACGAGTTGATCTGAGGGATCGCCCACGGCTCGGCGCCGTTCGCCAGGTAGCCGTCCGAGAGATAAAACACCGGCGACATGTATTTGAACGCAAGCCTCACGGCTTCAATCGCCATGTGGAAACAGTCAGCCGGCGTTGCCGGTGCGACGACGATCGCCGGGCACTCGCCGTTTCGTCCCCAGACAGCCTGAAACAGGTCTGCTTGTTCGGTTTTTGTCGGCAGTCCGGTCGATGGTCCACCACGCTGAACGTTGACGATCACCAGCGGCAATTCCGTCATCACCGCCAAACCGATGGCTTCCTGTTTCAGCGCGACGCCCGGTCCGGACGTTCCTGTTAGTCCGACGTGTCCGGCGAAGCTCGCACCAATAGCCGCGCAAACTGCCGCGATCTCGTCTTCAGCTTGAAACGTTTTGACTCCGAAAGTCTTGTGGCGTGAAAGCTCGTGCAAAATGTCAGACGCAGGCGTGATCGGGTACGAGCCGTAAAACAACGGCCGTCCCGCGAGCTGCGACGCTGCGATGAAGCCGATCGCTGTAGCCTCATTGCCGGTGATTTTCCGGTACTTGCCGGGAGCAATCTTCGCTTTCTTGATCGTGTAGTGCGTGGTGAAGACTTCTGTCGTATCGGCAAAGTTGTAGCCAGTCTTCAACGCGATCTCATTCGCCTTCGCCAGCTCAGGACTCTTTGCGAACTTGGTTCGGATCCAGTTCAGCGTATTGTCCATCGGGCGATCGTAGAGCCAGTAGAGCACGCCGAGAGCGAAGAAGTTCTTCGAGCGATCCATCTCTTTGCGCGACAGCTCGACGTTGCCTTTAAGCGCGTTCATGTTGAGCGTCGAGATCGGCAGCTTGTGCACGCGATAACCGGCCAGCGAATTGTCATCGAGCGGGTTCGTCGCGTAATTCGCGTACTTCAGGTTCTCAGGCGTGAAGCCATCGGTATTGACGATGAGCGTACCGCCATCCTCCAGGTCAGCAAGGTTTACTTTCAATGCCGCAGGATTCATCGCGACCAGCACGTTGGGTTGATCGCCCGGCGTCTTGATGTCCTGGCTCGAAAAGTTCAATTGAAAACCGCTCACGCCGGGCAAGCTGCCGGCAGGAGCGCGAATTTCCGCGGGAAAATCCGGCAAAGTCGAGATGTCGTTCCCGACCACGGCCGACGTGTTTGTGAACTGGGTACCCGTCAACTGCATTCCGTCACCTGAGTCACCGGCGAAGCGAATGGTTACGGTTTCGACTTCCTCGAGCGGCTTCTCAGGCTGCGCAACAGGGGGTTCTATAAGAGTGCTCATTGTTATTCGCTTTATAGCCTTTCCAAGAATAATGATGGCCGGAAGATAGTATAGGACAAATAGCCCGTAGAAGTCCTACGAGACCTATTTGAATGCGGACAGTTCTTTGTCATAAGGCGACATCGCCGCTAATTTCGCGATGATTTCAGGCAGAACACTGAGCGTCGTCTCAATCTCAGCGTCAGTGTTGTATCGCCCGAGTGAAAAGCGGATCGAGCCCTGTGCCGCGGTGTAAGGAACGTTCATCGCGCGCAGAGTTGGTGATGATTCGTTCGTCGTAGAGTGGCAGGCTGAGCCAGTGGAAACACAAATGCCCGCTTGATCGAGATGCATGAGAATATTTTGTCCGTCGACGTATTCGAACGAGATATTAGACGTGTTTGGCAAACGCTTCGAGCGATCGGCGACGCCGTTTAGACGTGCATTCGGAATCTGTTTGAGAATTTCATCCTCGAGACGATTACGCAGGCGCTCGATACGCGAGTGGTCGTTGTCTTCACGCGCCAAGCGGCACGCAGCACCGAGACCAACGATGTTTGGAACCGCAGATGTCCCTGCGCGACGGCCTTGCTCCTGGCCGCCTCCAATAATCATCGGCGACAAAGAAACACCTTGACGAACGTAGAGCGCACCAATGCCTTGCGGCGCGTGCAGTTTGTGGCCCGAAAGCGCAAACAGATCTACATTTTCCAAGTTGATCGGGATCTTGCCGACAGCCTGAACGCCGTCAACATGGAACGCCGCGTCGGAATTCTCATGGATAATGCGGCCGATCTCCTGAATTGGAAACAACACGCCCGTTTCGTTGTTTGCAAGCATTGTCGAAACGATCGCCGTGTCAGGACGCAAAGCGGCGCGCAGTTCGTCGAGATCGAGTTCTCCGTTGTGGTCCACCCCAAGCCACGTGACCTCGTAACCTTCGTTTTCAAGTAGACGGCACAGGTTTCGAACCGCCTCATGCTCGACAAGCGTTGTGACGATGTGCTTCTTCTCGGGACGCGTTGCGAGAACACCGCGTATGGCCCAGTTGTCTGATTCAGAACCACATGAAGTGAAAACGATCTCGCTCGTGTCGGCTGCGCCAATCAAACTCGCGACGTGCTCACGCGACTCATCGATCGCACGCTTCATCTCGCGGCCCAGCGTGTGCGCCGAGGAAGGGTTTCCGAAAATGTCGCTCAGAAACGGGCGCATCGCGTCGAGCACTTCGGGCGCGACACGCGTCGTCGCGTTGTTATCGAGGTAAATCATTTGTGGCAAGTATCTCCTGAATTAACTGATGACACGATCCGCAGCCGCCGCCCGCGTTACAGGCTTTCGTCACTTCAGCGACTGTCGTGAGGCCGTGCGCCTGAATCTCACGTTCGATTGTACGCTCCGAAACGAAGAAGCACGTACAGATCAGCGCCTCGTCGCCCGCCCAATCGTCGCGCGCCGCATTGCTAAAATCAACGATCGCGTCGAGTAATGCTTCGCGTGCGATGCGAGCACACCGTGGATCCACGCCTTCCGGGTCGTGCGCGATCGTCGCCGCCTCCGCGGTTGTTAATCCTATCACTTGCTCGGTTAACAGCGACGCAGCCGCAACCAGGTCGCTGCACCCAGCCGCGCGGAACCTGGCCTGGGATATCGCGTGTGCTTCGTCAACCTGGATCGAGAACCGCACGTGGGCGCCACATACCAGCGAGGCCGCACGGCCGGCGAATCTCGGCTCGTCAGCGTCGCCCACGTTGCGCGGGTTGAAGAAATGCTCTGCTACTATTTCAGCCACGGACTACACGGAAGAATACGGAGTTGCACAGATATTTCCAATCAGCTACGCTTGCTCGTTCACATATGACTCAACTTAATGAACAACTGATACTCGATAGCCTGCGGCAAATCAAAGATCCGGATCTGCACAAAGATATCGTAACGCTCGGATTTATCAGAGACATCAAAATCACTGGCGGCAACGTTTCTTTTCGAATCGTTCTGACCACTCCGGCCTGTCCGGTGAAAGCCGAAATGGAGAGCGCGGCACGCGAGATCGTCGGCGGTCTGCCGGGAGTCACATCGGTGTCCGTAACGATGGATGCTGAAGTTCCAAAGGGCCGCGGCCTGGGCGAAAAGCTCGTCATCGAAGGCGTGCGAAACATCATCGCGGTCTCTTCGGGCAAAGGCGGGGTCGGCAAATCGACCGTCGCCGTGAATCTCGCGGTTTCGCTGGCGCTGGACGGAGCGCGTGTCGGTCTGATGGACGCCGATGTTTATGGTCCAAATGTTCCGATCATGCTCGGCGCGAGTGAAGCGCGTCCGGAAGTCGACGTCAACAAGCTCGTGCCGATCGAAGCGTTCGGCGTGAAGTTTATGTCGATGGCGCTGCTGCAACCCGGCGATAAACCGATGATCGTGCGCGGACCGATCCTGCACGGCCTGGTGAAGCAGTTTTTGTCCGACGTGAAATGGGGAGAGCTCGATTATCTGATCGTCGACATGCCTCCGGGCACGGGCGACGTGCAGTTGTCGCTGGCGCAACTGGTTCCAGTCCAAGGCGCAGTGCTGGTCACCACGCCTCAGGAAGTCGCCATTGCCGACGTGCGACGCGCGTTGCGAATGTTTGAAACCGTCGCGATTCCGGTGCTCGGCATCGTCGAGAACATGAGCTATTTCATCGCACCCGACACAGGCACTCGCTACAACATCTTCGGCGAAGGCGGCGGAGAAACGCTGGCAAAGAGATACAGCGTGCCGTTCCTTGGGGCTGTTCCGCTCGGAATCGACGTGCGCGAAGGCGGCGACAAAGGCGTTCCCGTTGTCGTCAGTCATGCGGATTCGCCGCAAGCGCAGGCGTTTCGACGTGTGTCGGAAGAAGTCGCGCGGCAGGTATCGATCGAGGCTATGAAGCCTGAGCTTGTCGTTTTGGGTAAAGGACAATAAGATACGTTCAGAGTTTCACAAGCTAAAGCTTGAACTCTGAACAAGATTAATTTGAGAGGTTAGAGACAATGTCAGCAACGCAAGCGCCTACCGTGGCACTCAACGTCACCGAATCGGCCGCAAGTGAGATTAAGAAATTTATGTCGGGCGAAGAGGGCCTACCCGAAACTTCCGGGCTCCGCGTGAGAGTTGTGCCCGGAGGATGCTCTGGCTTTCAGTACAGTCTGAACATAGAAGAGCAATCGCGTGAAGGCGATTTCGTGCTCGACGAAAAAGGCGTCCGCATGTTTATCGACATGTTCAGCGCTCAGTACCTGAATGGCGTCGAGATCGACTACGTAACCGGTGTCATGGGTTCCGGCTTCACCTTCAAGAATCCAAACGCAACCGGAAGTTGCGGCTGCGGATCGTCGTTTACCGCGTAATTTTCCGGTAGGGATGAAGTTTCAAAGGGAGACGGGAGAGCATCTCGTCTCCTATTTCTTTAGACAGGATTAACAAGATTTTCCTGTAAATCCTGTGAAGCAACAACTAGGAGCCACCACACATGCCGAAGATCCAAGCAGAGACTGCGAATGGTCTGGTCGAAACCGAAGCACCTGAAGGAAAGAAACTCGTACTGACCCTTGAAGACGCGGGTATAGACATTCTTCACCGCTGCGGCGGTAACGCGCGCTGCACCACCTGCCGGGTTGAAGTTCTCGAAGGAGACCCGGGTGAAATGGGTGAACTCGAACGAAACCGGCTCGCGGTCGAAGCCGAACTCGCGGCGAATGTTCGTCTTTCGTGCCAGATTCGAGTCAAGAACGATCTGAAAGTTCGCGTGATCAACCAGGTAAGCGTGCGCGGCATCGACGCTGGCCCACGCCCGCTGGACGAATAGCTCCCTGATTGCACAGCAGCTTGGTCTAGGTGTAATCTTCGCGGGTAATTCCAGGACACAAATCACGGAGGACCTATGCTAATTGATCATCTCCCCATCAGTCTGGCTTTGTTTCAGGACGGGGTGTTCAACGCTCCGGATGGCGCCTCAATTGCTCGCATCATTGTGCGCTGGACCCACTTTGTAGCAGGTGTCACCTGGATCGGCCTGCTCTACTTTTTCAACGTGGTAAACGTGCCGTTCCAAAAGGGCCTCGATGCGGAGACGAAAAAGAAGGTCAATCCGGATCTGCTCGGACGCTCGCTTTGGTACTTTCGCTGGGGCGCGGTAGTAACCGTGCTAGCTGGTCTAACTTACTACGCGATGTACATCCTCAAACCGGATATCACCAATGCCGCCGCGATCGGCCGCGTCAACCTGAATATCTGGTACATATTGATCATGTGGATCCTGTACCCGATCGTCCTTTTCGGGATTGAGTTTCTGATCATTAAGAAAGTTCCGGCGTTGACGAAAGATGGCCGTCTGTTTGCGGTCGTGATATTTCTGCTCGTTGCATTATTTACCTATGGACTCGTCAGCTTCTTTACATCGGCGATGAGCGCGAACGGGCAAAACTTCGCGAGTAACAAAGCGTATTCGATCGGCATCGGTGGAGCTTACGGCATTCTGATGATGCTGAATGTTTGGGGAATCATCTGGCCCAACAACAAGCGCATCCTTGCAGCGTTGGCCGGAACTGGTCCAGCCGCGCCACCCGAACTCGCTCGCCAGGCTTTTCTTGCTTCGAGAACAAACGCGTGGCTATCGCTCCCGATGCTGTTCTTCATGGGCACGTCGCACGGCGACTGGATCATTCTTGGAAGATAGTTCGGACATCAG
>JBIOUJ010000304.1:0-30292 GCA_044867025.1 Pyrinomonadaceae bacterium
CTGCGTTTCATCGGCGTAATCTGCGGCTAAATCCTAACCGGGTGTTCCTTCGCGTAGGAATACGCCGTGTAAGCCGCGACGATGTGGCAAATCCATCCAAGCGTGCCGCCGGTGCCAATCCAGAAGCCTGGTGTGAAGATTAGCCAAAGAATCCCAGCCAGAATGCGGCCGTTGTAAAGCTGCCCCACTCCCGGAATGATTAAACTCAAAATCCCTGCTAAAACTGGATCGCGCATCGTATCAACCTACCTCCACAATGGAACCTCATACGAAGGTAGAGTTAGTTTTGTTCTTTTCGCACGTCGACTATTTCACCGCGAAACGTCTTCAACATCTGCTGAACTACGGGGTTGTTTTCAGCCGTCTCGCGTAGCTTCTGTTTTTCGAGTCGCTCCTGCTCTTCGCGGCTCAGCGGCTCGCCATCAGCCCTCGGATCCTTCACCAGAATTCGTATGCCGATCTCGTTTCGGGTGACTTCGAGACACGCTTCGCGCAGCAACTTTATGTTTTCCGGCTTGGAGAGTGTATCGCGCTGTTGACGAACCTCAGGCGCGAACTCGACGCGTAGCTCGCCCTCTTCGATGACCGTCGCCTGCGCTGCATCCAGCGCCGCGATTAGCAACATCTTTCGCTGGCGTTCCAAAACGGCTTTAATGCGATCTATGACGGAAGTCGCGACCGCGGGAGCCTCGAGTTTTTCATCCAGATCTCTTTCGAGCACCGGCGCAACGGCAGTTGCGGCAAATGACGAGCCTGCTGTTCGCGACGTGGTTGGCGGTCGCTCTGGTTCGCGCCGTCCGGACGTTGTAGAACTGCCTCCCGAGCCGGGCGACGTTTTGACCGGCGATGACTCCTGACCGAGATTGTTTTCCAGCGTTGAGAGTCGTTGAATGATCTCGCCGATAGTCTCGACCCCGCGCAACTCCATCAACTTTACGATTCCGATTTCCAACTGGTAACGCGGTTGCGTCGCGGCGCGAAGCTTTGTTTCGGTTTCAGCCAGCGAATGGAAAAAGCGAACCAAATCGGACTCTGAAAACAACTCTGCTTGTCGCTTCAGTTCCTGTGGTTCGCAAACAGCCGATTCCAGCAATTCTTCATTGCCCGAAACCTTCGTCACGAGCAGATCGCGAAAGTGCGCGAGCAGATCGCGACAGAAGTTTCGCAAGTCATGTCCGCGCATCACGATGTCGTCAACCGCAGTGATGGCTTCAGCGGGTTTGTTTTGCGCAATGCTGTCGATGATGCGTTTGAGAATGTCGGCGCCGGCGACACCCAACGCCGTCTCCACGTCCTCTTTCGCGATCTTATCGCCCGCGAAACTGATCACCTGGTCCAACGCGGATTGCGCATCGCGCATCGATCCTTCACCGGTGCGCGCAATCTCTCGCAAGGCGTCGTCAGGCACGGAGATCTTTTCAGCCTTCGCAATCAGTTTGAGACGCTCGAGAATCTTCGCGGTAGCAATGGTGCGAAACTCAAACTGCTGGCAACGCGAAAGAATTGTTTCGGGAACTTTGTGACGCTCGGTCGTGGCCATGATGAAGACCACGCGCGGTGGAGGCTCTTCCAGCGTCTTCAACAGTGCATTGAACGCCGCTCCCGAGAGCATGTGAACTTCGTCAATGATGAACACCTTGTAGCGATCGCGCGCGGGAGCAATGCCGACGCTGGCAATGATCGCTTCGCGTACGTTGTCCACGCCGGTGTTTGATGCCGCGTCGATCTCCTGCACGTCGATCGATCGACTCTCCGTAATCTCCCTGCACGACGAACACTGATCCGGATCGTCAGAACGGCAGGGAGTCGGCGTCGGCTGTTTGGCCTTATGACAGTTCAGCGCTTTTGCCAGCAGGCGCGCGGTCGTTGTTTTCCCAACGCCGCGGGCGCCCGAGAAGAGGTAAGCGTGATGAAGCCGCTGATGCTCGATCGCATTGCGGAGTGTGCGAGTGATCGGTTCCTGGCCTGTTACTTCGTCAAAGGTCTGAGGACGCCACTTGCGAGCGATTACTTGATAGGCCATAAGATCCGTTTTTTCGATTTAGTTGTTGCGAGCCCCTTGTGTTAACGGCGACTTTTTCAAAAGCTTCCAAAGAATGATGGCGCTTTCGTCGCTGTCGATGCGCACCACCTTAAAAGCAACGAGGACATCCGAACGGGAGTCGACTGATCGGAGCAGGTACGTTGAGTTTAACTTTAATGGAACTTGGGATTGAGGTTTTTTCCGGGTCGCAACGTTGCTAGCCAATTCTTGTGCGGCCGGCGTTTCCAAACTCACGGTTTCGAGAGGTATGTCACCAAGATTGACGAGCGACCCGGACTGTCCGCCAGAAAAGCCCGTGCTGAACGTGCCCTTGGCGAGTTCGATGTCATTGCCATGGCCATACTCGTGTGTCAGGCGCGCGAAAGAGTAGTAAGCGCCACCGCCGCGAAGCGTGATCGATTTCTTGTTTTCTTTGTAGGTTTCAGTGTCGTACTTCTCGCGCGGCAACAGACGAATCAAGCCGGTGTCGGGCTGGTTCAGAAACTCTGCATGATTCGCTCGATCTTCGTCTGACGGCGACAGGAACTGTTTTTCAAGCGTAGCGAGTTCCGCACGTTTCGCTTCGATTGTTTTCAGGATGTCTTCGCGAGATTGTGTTTGTGCGAATACGGAGAGTGAAAGCGTAAGGACGAACCCAGTGGCTACAAAGATCTTTGTCATGGCTCGACTCCTGAGAAGAAGTGGCCAGACCCCGGACTTTCCCGCAACACACGCTGCCGTTGCTACCGTTGCTCCGTTCCCGGCCTGGCGGGGTTCACAAGGCTTGCGTTGTGCGGAGCCCGGGATCTGATAAAGAACTAAATCGCTGTCTTTCGATGCGCGAACATTCGCAGCAGACCGTTAATGCCGAGATGAAGCAGCGCGTACGCGATTATCGCAACTACAATCGGCAGGAGCAACGTGTGACCTCCGTCTGTGCGAGGACTCGCGACAATCCCCTGAAACGGCAAGTAAAACGGATTGCTGACTGCGACGATAAACTTCACAAAACCGGCGCCGCTGCGAGCCGCCATCAAAGCCAGGAGAAAACGCATCCCGAGGAGCGCGTAGATAACCCAGAAGATGTAATCGACAACTTGCGAGACGCGCGCGAGCGATCTCGAGCGCCCGACCTCGCGCTCCGTGTCGACGACCTCGTTAACCGCTTTCGATCGAAACTCGCCCGCAACCTGATCGATTTGCTGAGATTCGTGCGGTGTGGATTTAGTTGCGGCGCGTTCGCTGATTTCAGCCTGAACTTCGCCGTCGACCTGGCTCTTTACGGATTCGTGCTGGGCCGCGCGTCTTGCTTCTTCAATTGCGAGCTTATCGTCGTTCATGGTTCTGGCGGAGAGGGTGGGATTCGAACCCACGGAACGGTTTCCCGTTCACAGCATTTCCAGTGCTGCCAGTTCAACCACTCCTGCACCTCTCCTGATGCTACGAAAAAAGCACAAGTTTGCGCCTTTTTGTAGCTGAAAAAATCTGGCGGAGAGGGTGGGATTCGAACCCACGGTGGGCGTTAACCCACTCCGGTTTTCGAGACCGGTGCACTAATCCACTATGCGACCTCTCCGCGTCTTATTCGGCTCTCCTGCTTCGGAAAAACTCCTGCATCAGCGCCCGGCATTCCTCTTCCAAAACGCCCGCGCTGATCTCAATTCGATGATTCAAAAAATCTGTGTCGCAGATTCGAAAGCGACTTATCACCGCGCCTGCGCGTTCATCCGGCGCGCCGTAAACCAGTCGCCGTACACGCGCCTGTATCAAAGCTCCTGCGCACATCGAGCACGGTTCGATCGTCGAGTAAACGTCGACGCTCGTCAGCCGGTAATTGCCAAGCGTTCTCGCGGCGTCGCGCAGGGCAACGATTTCAGCGTGGGCTGTCGGATCGCAGTCGGTACGCGTGCGATTCCCGGAAACGGCGACGAGCTTGTTTTCGCTGACAATACAAGTGCCGATGGGCACTTCGCCGCTTGCCTGCGCTTCACGAGCGGCGGCAAGAGCGTGCCGCATCCAGTGCTCATCAACCTCTGTTTCCAACGAACGGCCACTATAGGGTGCGCGTGGAAACAGTGTCAAGCATCCGTCTTTCGTGCTTTTTGTGCGGTTTGTGGCCTCGCGTGCTATTATCAGTTTCCGGGGTTCCGCGCCCCACTCTGCCAGGCGCGCTCCATTGATTCAAGTCCGATGTCCACCGAAGCAAGTCAAAGAAGTAGCGGTTCATCATCGACAGACAGGGTTACCGGTCGGCTCAGACCGCCGCCACCGGTGGAGTCTACGTCTGAAGCGTCCTCGTCTCCCGCGACTTTAATGCGACGCATGACGCCCGCCGAGTTCAACACCGCGATGATCCATTTCTATCGTGGCGAAGTGCAGCGCTCGAACACCTGGCGAAATCGACTCGACACCACGACAAACTGGGCCGTCCTCACAGCAGGTGCGACGTTGTCGTTCGTCTTCAGCTCTCCGAACAACCCGCACTTCGTGATTCCGATCAACTCGATACTCGTCGCGATCTTCCTCCTGATGGAAGCGCGCCGCTATCGCTATTACGAGATTTGGTCCAGTCGCGTGCGGATTCTGGAAACAGGCTATTTCGCGCACATCCTGAAGCCCGACAACCGGCAGCCTGACGACGCATGGGCGGAACATCTCGCCGCCGACCTGACCACACCGCACTTCACGATCACTGAATGGGAGGCTGTCGGCCGCCGTTTGCGCCGGAACTACCTGTGGATCTTCGCGCTGCTTGCGTTGAGTTGGAACCTGAAAGTCTACCTGTCGCCGTTGCCGGCGCGCGACTTCGACGCTTTTATCGATCGTGCCCAGGTTGGAATCGTTCCGGGTTGGATCGTGTTTGTAGTCGGAATAATTTTCAACGCGGCGGTCTTTGTTTTTGCAATCGGAACAGTGCGACTGCGCGAAGCCACGGGTGAAGTCTTGCCGAAGCACGAGTTCTCGTTTCGGCCGTTGAAACGAATGACAAACTGGACAACCGCACCCATGAGACGAACCACGGTCCGCGCGAAACGCGCGCGCCAGCGCGTCCGCAGCCGCGACACAACGCAGGAATTAAAGAAGATGGACATCTCCGAAACACCTGACAAGCGCGAAGAAGTAAGGGTCAGGTGAGATGCTTCAGCTTAACGGCCAACCGCTAACTCTCCAGCAAATCGCAGACGTCGCCAAAGGCAGGGAACAGGTCGTTCTCGCGGCCGGCGCGCGCGCACGCGTCGAAAAAGCCCGGCACGTAGTTGAGGACATCGTCGCGCAAGGACGCACGGTTTACGGAGTCAACACCGGCTTCGGAAAACTGTCAGACGTTAGTATCGATAAGTCTGACCTGGTCCAGTTGCAATTGAACCTCGTGCGCAGCCACTCGGTCGGTTTAGGTGCGCCGTTGCCTGAAGAGGAGGCGCGCGCGATGGTGCTGTTGCGCGCGAACGTGCTCGCGTCGGGATTCAGCGGTGCACGACCGTTAGTGATCGACACGTTGATCGAGATGCTCGAGAAAGGTGTGACGCCTGTCATTCCTGAAAAGGGAAGCGTGGGCGCCAGCGGTGATTTAGCGCCGTTAGCACACCTCGCGTTGGCTGCAATCGGCGAAGGCGAGGTCTTTTACAAAGGCGAGCGACTTCCTGCCGCCATCGGACTTCAAAGAGCCGCAATTCAACCGCTGCATTTGGAAGTGAAAGAAGGCCTCGCGCTGCTCAACGGAACTCAAGCCATGGGCGCCGTCGGCGCTCTCGCCCTTCATCGCGCCGAACGACTCGCGCAGTTAGCTGACGTCGCAGGTGCAATGACAGTCGAAGCGCTCAAAGGAACTCCGGTCGCGTTCGACGAGCGCATTCACGCTGCGCGTCCGCACCCAGGTCAACTGGCAGTGGCGGCGCACCTGCGAGAGCTAATGCGCGACAGCGAGATTCGCCAGTCGCATCTCGAGAATGATCCGCGCGTGCAGGACGCGTACAGTTTGCGCTGCATGCCGCAGGTGCATGGTGCGGTTCGAACGTCGCTGAGTCACGCGAGGCAAGTCGTCGAAATCGAAAGCGGCAGTGCGACAGACAACCCTCTGGTTTTCGCAGACACGGGCGAAGTGTTGTCCGGGGGAAACTTTCACGGTGCACCACTCGCACTTGTTTTTGACTACGCCGCAATCGCTTTGACAGACTTGATGAGTATCACCGAGCGGCGCGTCGATAGACTTGTAAATCCCGATTCGAACGAAGGTCTGCCACCGTTTCTGACGGCGCAGCCGGGTATTTCGTCGGGATTCATGATGCTGCAAGTCACGGCAGTCGCGCTTCTGAATGAGGCGAAGGTGTTGGCCCATCCCGCTTGTATCGACAACGTCCCCACCGATGGCGGGAAAGAAGATCACGTTTCGATGGGTATGACGTCGGCGACAAAGTTGAGATCGATCGTGAATCTCGCCGAGATGACCACGGCGATTGAATTGATGACAGCCGCGCAGGCACTGGAAAATCATGCGCCGCTCGCACCCGGTCGCGGCGTGAAGCAGGCATACGAGATTGTTCGAAAACTCGTGCCGCCGTTGACTCAGGATCGTCCGATGTCGGGTGATATTGAGAAACTTACAGCGGCGATCAGGCGAGGCGAGTTTGATGCAGTGTAATCTGTGAACGAGGAGCAAATTAATGGCAAACCCAATAGACGATCGCGGGAGAAATCTCGAGGAAGAATACTTTCACCGTCAGAACCAGGAGGCTATAGAGAAACTGCGCGAGAAAATCAAGCTGGCGGCACAGGCCAAAGAGGCGGGCACGTCGTCGATGAAGTGTCCCCGCTGTGACGGAACTTTGAAAGAAGTCATGATCGAGCACGTAGCAATCGATACTTGCGACAAGTGCGCCGGCACGTGGCTTGACGCAGGTGAGCTGGAACAACTAACGAAAACCGATGTTGCGCGCTGGTTTCGTAATCTTTGGAGTTCTAAGTAATAGTGGCGATGGACCACCGGGTGATTCATGCGCCGCACGGCGCTCAATTGAATTGCAAAGGATGGCATCAGGAGGCGGCGCTTCGTTGCCTGATGAACAATCTCGACCCGGACGTCGCCGAGCGGCCTGACGAACTGATCGTCTACGGCGGCGCAGGCAAGGCGGCGCGCAATTGGGCCAGTTTCGACGCGATCGTGCGCGAGTTGCGCGAGCTCGAGAATGACGAAACGCTGCTGGTCCAATCAGGCAAGCCGGTCGCGGTCTTTCGCACCCACGAACATGCGCCGCGTGTTTTGATCGCGAATTCGAATCTCGTCGGCGCATGGGCCAACTGGGAACATTTTCACGAGCTCGAACGCCGTGGCCTGATGATGTACGGGCAGATGACTGCCGGAAGTTGGATCTACATCGGCACGCAGGGCATCGTGCAGGGGACGTTTGAGACGTTTGCTGCGATGGCTGACAGACATTTCGGTGGCGATCTTTCGGGAAAGCTTGTCGTGTCGGGCGGAATGGGTGGCATGGGCGGCGCTCAGCCGCTGGCGGCGACGCTCAACGGCGCTGTGTTTCTCGGGATCGACGTCGATCCGGTGCGCATTGAACGGCGCGTTCGCACCGGTTACTGCGACCGCATCGCGATGACGCTCGATGAAGCGCTCGACATTTGCGAAGACGCGCGCGAGCAGAAACGAGCTGTGTCGGTAGGGCTGGTAGGCAATTGCGCGGAGATGTTGCCGGAACTTGTCCGACGCGGAGTGCACGTCGATGCGGTTACGGATCAAACGAGCGCACACGATCCGTTGAATGGATACGTACCGAAAGGTCTGTCGCTTGATGAAGCCGCGAAGCTTCGCGAAAAAGATGCGGCGGCATATGTTAAGGAATCCACAGCGTCGATGGCCGTCCACGTCGAGGCGATGCTCGCTTTGAAACGCAGCGGCGCGGTCGCGTTTGATTACGGCAACAACATTCGCAAGCAGGCGTTTGATGCTGGTTGCAAAGACGCTTTTGATATACCGGGATTTGTTCCGGAATACATTCGACCGCTTTTTTGCGAAGGCAAGGGACCGTTTCGCTGGGTCGCGCTTTCCGGCGATCCGGAAGACATTCGCAAGACAGACGATCTCGCGCTCGAGATGTTTCCAGAGGATCGCACGTTAAATCGCTGGTTGCGACTGGCGCGCGATCGCGTTCACTTCCAGGGACTGCCGGCGCGCATCTGCTGGTTGGGTTACGGCGAACGCGCAGAAATGGGCGAAGCGATCAACGATCTCGTCAAGCGCGGCGATCTGAAAGCGCCCATCGCGATCGGTCGCGATCATCTCGACACCGGTTCCGTCGCGTCGCCGTTTCGTGAAACAGAAGGGATGAAAGACGGATCTGATGCAGTCGCCGATTGGCCCATCCTGAATGCGCTGCTAAACACTGCGAGCGGAGCCAGTTGGGTGTCGTTTCATCATGGTGGCGGTGTCGGGATTGGCTATTCGTTGCACGCCGGTCAGGTGTCGGTGGCTGATGGCACGGACGAGGCGGCGAAGCGTCTGAATCGCGTGTTGACGAACGATCCGGGACTCGGCGTCGCGCGGCACGTCGATGCTGGTTACGAAGAAGCTGAGGAGACGGCGCGCGATAAGGGCATCAAGATTCCGTTAGGCACGGATGACACAGATTAACAATCCGGATTTAAGATCCGTGTTATCCGTGGCAAAAAATTGTATGAGGCATTCATGGGGCTATTGGGACCGGCAGGTGCGCGAAGTTTTGGAACTCGCTGCGCAAAAGATGCGGCTACCAGCGAAGACGAGGTCCTCACGTGCATAACTTCGCCACTCACATCGCGCGCGACGCCGGCAATCTTCTGGTCCAACGACTCGGAGTCGCAAAGATCACAAACAAAGGTGACATCAATCTCGTCACCGAGGCAGACATCGCCGCTGAAAATCTGATCATCGAGCGGATTCGTTCTCACTACCCGCAGCATGGAATTCTTGCCGAGGAGTCAGGCGAGAGTGTTTTGGTGGGCGGCAAGCGGAGCGACTGGAAGTGGATCATCGATCCACTGGACGGCACGACGAACTACGCGCACGGTTACCCGTGTTTCTGCGTCTCGATCGCACTCGAACACAAGGGCGAGCTGGAGATCGGTGTTGTTTACGATCCGATGCGCGATGAGATGTTTGCTGCTGAACGCGGTCAGGGTGCGACGCTGAACGATCGGAAGATCCGCGTCTCTTCAGTTGACGAGTTGAGTCGCTCGATGTTGTGTACTGGCTTTCCGTACAACGTTCGCGAACGTCCCGACTTCGCGCGCGACTTCACGAACTTCACGATGATTGCCCAGGCTGTCAGGCGCGACGGCTCCGCGGCACTCGATCTCGCGTACGTAGCGTGTGGACGGTTCGATGGATTCTGGGAAGACGGTCTCAGCCCCTGGGACATCGCTGCAGGCGCCCTGCTGATTCACGAAGCGCGCGGGAGAGTTTCGAATTTCTGCAACGAACCGCTCGACATCTACAACGAGCAAATCCTCGCGTCGAACGGACTCATCCACGACGCGATGCTTAAAAATATTAGCCGCAGATTACGCGGATGAACGCAGAGCTGATCCGCGTTTATCTGCGAAATCTGCGGCCTACAATGCCGATCCGATCACCGAGGCCAAGCGTTCGCTCTCACGCCGAGCGCACGCGCGTGTCTCTTCATCGGCGCACTGTTCTGCATGGTAGAGCGGGTGATAAGTCACAATCACCTTCCCGAGTCGCGGAAACTTCCACCCCCTGGGCCAGATTCGATTCCCGCCTTTGATCGTAACCGGAAGTATCGGCACCTGCGCCTCCAACGCCAATCGCACCGCGCCCGCCTTGAATCGTTCCAATGAACCCGTCGAAGTACTACGTCCGCCTTCCGGAAAAATCACCACCGCACCACCATCTCGCAACCACTGCAACGACCGTCGAATCGCTTTCGGATCACTACCTTCGAGCGCGAGTGGCCACGCACCCAACCACACCAAACCCTTCCCGACGATGGGCCAACTGAAAGCCGCACTCCACGCGAGATAACGTATGGGTCGCTTGATCGGAAGCGAAAGCCAGAACGGATCGATATACGTCTGATGATTGGCAGCGATGATCACTCCACCGCGCGCCGGAATGTTCTCAACGCCGTGAAATTCAATCTGAAAAAGAACACGACTGAAAACGCCGACCAGCGGCCGGATCATATCGAGGGTCCACTGCGGCAGCACCTGACTCCCCGACGGCGTCCGCGCGTCCTGTTTCCTGGCCGGAAATATTCCGTTCGTACTCAAATGCTCACACTCGCGATCGGTCTTATCTTACAACGGCCATTCCTTATCAATGAACTCGACGTGAATTCTCGGAATTCCGTCGACGCCGGTGTTTTGCGACCGAATCGCCGCATAGGCCGTGATGTGGTATTGCTCGCTCGTCAGGCGAACGAAACGGCCCGGCGGAAGTTGCAGCGTCGTAAATAGCGTAGCACCCCGGGCGCTGATGTTCTCAGTCACTGTCTGTTCACTCTCAACCACCTGACCATTAACGTCAACCATCTCGAGCAGCATATCGACGGCGATGTTGTGCCTCGTGTATTCGCGCTGATCTTTGGAAGTAAAGGGCCTCAGTATGTCTTCCGGATCCGTTGATGGCTGAAACGTCGTGGTTGCAACCTCGTAGCGCTTCCACGGTTCTTTTTCATAGCTCGCCGGTGCTCGTTTTCCAATAAAAGCGACGCCGACGTCAAACAGTGTCGCCTTCGCTGAAGCCGTCACTCTGATGTGCCTGACGACGGCCCAAACTCGATACTGGTCCTCGACGTGATCAAACACGCGCATCTGCCGCGGCATGGGGATCGTCATGTATAACAAACGGCCCTTTTCGGTCGGGTGTTTGATACTGAAACCAGCGCCGAAAGGCGTCACATCGCTGAGCCGCGTCATCTCGGTCCAGGCAAAATCGCGCGTTTCGCGACCCTCTATTCGCACCGGTAAATGCAATGCGAGTCGCTCACGAATTCGCTTGTGATTTCGCTCTTCACTCATGGGAGCCGACGGGTTTGAGGGGCGATGAAAAAGCGTCGGGAGTGCTACACGAAGCTATTGATTTTATTAGAGTTTTCGCCTCTTTTGTGTTTGCCAACTACCCCCAAAAGAGGCTAAAATACGGCTTACTTTTGATAGCAATGCTTCACCCTGTTTTTCTCCCCAACAAAGCGCGAAACTCAAGCTCAGTATCTCTTAAACAGGGCCAGACTGCGTGGCGGATTGTACTGGAAAGGCTGGTAGATGGAAACCACTTCTGAACGCAACCACATAAACATCGAAGACGAGATGCGTCGTTCATATCTCGACTACGCGATGTCGGTGATCATCGGCCGCGCGTTGCCCGACATTCGTGACGGATTGAAACCGGTGCACCGGCGCGTGTTGTGGGCCATGCACGAGCTGGGCAACACCTATAACAAGCCGTACAAAAAGAGCGCGCGCATCGTCGGCGACGTCATCGGTAAATATCACCCGCATGGCGACATGCCGGTTTACGACACGATTGTACGTTTGGCGCAGGACTTCTCGATGCGTTATCCGCTGATCGACGGGCAGGGAAACTTTGGATCCGTCGACGGCGATGCAGCAGCCGCGATGCGTTACACCGAAATTCGCATGGCGCGTTTGGCAACTGAAGTTCTTT
This sequence comes from Pyrinomonadaceae bacterium, assembly GCA_044867025.1. Taxonomy (GTDB): domain Bacteria; phylum Acidobacteriota; class Blastocatellia; order Pyrinomonadales; family Pyrinomonadaceae; genus PSRF01. Next base: position 11,694 of record JBIOUJ010000304.1, read on the forward strand.
CAGACATCGAGAAGGAAACAGTTACGTTTCAACCGAATTACGACGAGTCGCTGAGTGAGCCGACAGTTTTACCAACTCGCGTTCCGAACCTGCTCATTAATGGTTCTGACGGAATCGCGGTTGGTATGGCAACGAAAATTCCGCCTCACAATCTGACTGAAATCGTCGATGCGACTCTGGCGTTGCTGAAAGATCCGGAGATCGGGATCAAGGATCTGACGAAGATTGTGACTGGTCCGGATTTTCCCACCGGCGGATTCATCTACGGCCGCGAGGAAATCAGAAAGTCGTATGAAGAAGGCCGAGGTGTTTTGCAGTTGCGTGCGCGTGCGGGCATCGATCGCATCGGACGCGGCGCACAGGAACGCGACGCCATCGTGATCACTGAGATTCCGTTTCAGGTCAACAAAGCGCGGCTGCTCGAACGCATCGCCGAGCTGATCAATGAAAAGAAGGTCGACGGCATTTCCGATCTGCGCGACGAGTCAGACCGCACTGGAATGCGCATCGTCGTCGAGTTGAAACGCGATGCAGTGCCGCAGGTTGTGCTCAACAAGCTCTACAAACTGACGCCGATGCAGTCGTCGTTCGGTGTCATCAATCTTGCGATCGTGAATGGCCAGCCTCGGGTATTGAATCTGAAACAGATGCTCGAAGCGTTCATCGAGTTTCGTCGCGAAGTGGTGCGCAAGCGCACGGAGTATGAGCTTCGCAAAGCTAAAGCACGCGCACACATTCTCGAAGGACTCACGAAAGCGATCGACGCGCTCGACTACATCATCACGCTCATTCGCAATTCGCGCTCGGTGGACGAGGCGCGGCAGTGGCTGACGGGACAGTTGAAAACGACGAGCGAAGTGAAGACGTGGAAAGGTGTTCCTTCCGACGTTCAGCTCAAGACGTACTTGGCTCGATTGCAGAAGGCAATGGATAGTCTGGCGTTTTCGGAGATTCAGGCGCAGGCGATTCTCGATCTGCAACTGCGACGTATATCGGCACTCGAGCGACAGAAGATCACAGACGAGTACGAACAGATCATCAAACTCATCGCAGAGCTCGAAGAGATTCTGGGCAACGAGCGATCTTTGCGCCGTGTCATCGCCAAGGAGCTTGAAGAGGTCAAGAAAGACTTTGGTGATGGGCGTCGGACGGAGATTGTCGACGAAGGCGTCGAGCTCTCGATCGAAGACTTAATCGCTGATGAAGACGTTGCGATCACTGTCACGAACAGTGGTTACATCAAGCGCACACCGATCACTACTTACTCACGACAGGGTCGCGGTGGTAAAGGCCGCTTTGGTGCTGCTGCGAAGAACGGCGACTTTGTCGAGCATCTGTTCATCGCATCGACGCATGCTTACCTGATGATCTTCACGGACGATGGCATGGTCTACAAGTTGAAAGTTCACGAGGTGCCGGATGCTGCGGCTTCGGCGCGCGGTAAGGCCGTCGTGAACCTGATCAACATACCGACCGACCGCAAACTCGCGGGTGTCGTTCCGGTGCGCGAGTTTGCAGAGGGACGACATGTGGTGATGGTCACGCGCAAGGGCGTGATCAAGAAGACGTCGCTGGCTGACTTCCAGAACATTCGCACGAACGGCATCATCGCGATCAACGTCGACGAAGGCGATCGGTTGCTCGACGTGGTTCTGACGGACGGCACGAAACGCATCTTCATCGCCACTCACAATGGGCTCGCGATTCGCTTCGACGAGAAAAACGTGCGTCCGATGGGCCGCGCCACGCGTGGTATGCGTGGAATCGACCTGCGCCAGGATGATTTCGTGGTGTCGGTCTGCCCGGTGTCGGCGGAAGATAAAGAGAGGATGTTGTCGGTTTCTGAGCAGGGTTACGGCAAGCAGACGCCGATCACGACTTACAGATTACAGTCGCGTGGCGGCAAGGGTGTCATCAACATGAAGACCACCGAGAAGACAGGCAAGGTCGTCGCGGTCTTTCCAGTTGAGGATGAGGCGGAGATAATGATCATCACTCAGCAGGGTAAGTTGATAAGGCTCGAAGCCGCCGACATCCGTAAGACCGGCCGCAGCGCCCAGGGCGTTCGCCTCATCAAGACCGACCCAGGCGACAAAGTCACAAGCGCCTCATTGGTCGAGGCCGCCGCAGAGGAAGAGACGCAGGAAGTCGAATAGAGCCACAAAAAGGCACAAAAAGGAACACAAAAGCAGTGAATGAGTAGAGGCGCCATTTTGTTTTCTTATGTGCTTTTTTGTGGCTGCACCCATTCTTCACCGTCTTCGAAGATCTCTTTCTTCCAGATCGGCACGGTGCGTTTGAGCTCGCGGATGGCCCATTCGCAGGCTTCGAATGCGGCTTTGCGGTGCGGGGCGCTGGCGGCGATGACGACGCTGGTTTCGCCGATGTCCAGGCGTCCCGTGCGGTGCACGATTCCGAGGTGAGCGATGTCGAATTTCTTGTGTGCTTCGGCGCCGAGACGCTGCATCTCGGTCAGCGCCATCGAGTCGTAGGCTTCATAAACAAGGTAGAGCGTTCGCTTTCCGTTGGTCCATTCGCGTGCGTAGCCGTCGAGTGTGACTGTTGCTCCACACTCAGGCAGCACAACCCGCCTCGCAACCTGCCCCACGTCGATCGGTTCTGTAGTTAACTCGAAAAAGTCGTGCGAGCCTCCGCTCACCGGCGGAAACACCGCCAACTCGTCATTCTCTTTGAGCAAAGTCTCTGGCGTGGCGTATTCCTGATTCACAGCAAACAACAACGAATTCCCAAATCGTCCCAGCTCACCGAATCTTTCAACCAAAGCGCGAAACGCGTTCCGTACGGTCGCCGGAGCAGCCAGCGACAGCTCGAGCGGATTCGAAGCGACTGCATCGCGTGCGGCACCGAAAAACAAAACACGAATGCTGACTGACGGCTGCGAATCGCTCATTCGATCTCAATCCTTTTACCGCCGTGCCCGTTACTCTTCGCCAGCTCGTGAATGCGTGCTCGTTCTTCATACCCCTTGACCGCGATCCCCAGCATCCCTCGCAATCGTTGCAAACGCTCGGACGTGGAACGCAGCTCGAGCAGTTCCTGTTTCAGGTCTGCATCAATCTCCATCGCGGCCGCAACCAGAAACGACAACCGCTGCGGTTCGGTGTTTGAAATGTCAGGCAGCGCTGCGCGCTCGTCGTTGATCGTGCGCACAGCTTGTGCGATGCGCGTGAATGTTTCCGCCACCTCTATTGCTGCACCGGCGAGCAGCAACTCATCTTCATCGTCGTCTTCGAAGTACGTAACCTTAGCCACGAGGTATGGAGCGCCGCTGTCGACATACGAGTCGATGCGATAACGGATCACGCCGAGCGTGAGTATGTTTGAACGTCCATCGGGAAACGTCTGCGTCTCCGTGACTTCAGCAACGCATCCGACGTGGCCCACCGGTGGCGTTTCACCTTCAGCACTCGTCGGATCGAAGTAAGCGAGACCAAACAGATTATTTGCGAGCCGAATATCGAGCAGCATTTGTCGATACCGCGGCTCGAAGATGTGTAGTGGCAGAGGCACACCGGGGAATAGGACCACCGGCAGCGGAAACAGTGGGAGTTCCGAAAGCCCACGAACTTTGTCGCTCGCTTCACTCATTATGGAATCGGATTATGGCAGAGCGGCAGGCAGAAGTCAGTTTGTGAGCGAAAAAAGTTGGCCCCGCGTCGTGTTGGGAAACGTCGCGGGGCCCTCGAGCACACCGTTCGTGGAAGAGGGTCTCATGAACGGTGCTTTAACGGACGCCAAAAGGGAGTGGACGTCCGGGATCTTTCAAAGAATGTGTGCGAACAACGCCAACCTATGAATCGGGGTCAACTTGCAAATGCTGGCAATCAGGTCCTTGAGCTCGAATGGTTTCGCAAAAAAACCGTCAGCGCCGGCGGCGAAACATTGTTTTTGCACTTCGCTCTCGCTGTTCGAACTCATGATCAAGACCTTCGATTGCCCGAAGTGACCCTTGATGTATTCCAACAATTTCAAGCCAATCGACGGCGAATGATTATCAGGGGGCATTTGCAAATCGAGAATCGAGATGTCGGGCTTGTAAAAGGTCGCCCGTCGAATCGCGGTCTGCATGTCGTTGGCGGTCACCACGTCGTACTCGTCGCAAAGACTCCAATAGAGCTGTTGCGTAATCGCAGAATCATCGTCAACTATCAAAATCCTGGGCTTCATTGAGGGAGCGTCCTGCCTTCCTGCTGTCGGGTATGGAGCAAAGCCCGTACCGGAGGCTGATCGCTCTACGAGAAGCGAGAAACAAAGCGGATATCGCACTTGCAACGATCTTTACGTGTCGACGGCGGGAAACAGGCGTCTACAATTGTGAACAGTGAGTACACAAAAGGCACAAAATGGTTAAGTGAACATTTGTGCCGTTTTGTGGCTGTTACTGCGGTGGCTTGATGGGCTTTGGAGGCGGAGGGGGTTCGTCGTCTTCTTCGCCGACTTCATCGACGACCTTCAATTCCGCGCCGAACTTCTGATAACCGCGGAAACGCACGTCGTTGCGACTCTGAAGCACAAACTTCGGATTGACGGTGGTCAGCAGAATCTCGGAATGCGTGGGCAGCAGGTACTTTCGTTCGTTGATCATGACCCAGTCGTAGTCGATCAAACTACTCGCGGCCGTAATCGGAAAGTCAGCCGGAATCTCCGTCGCAATCTGTTCGAAGCGAACCACTCGATCCAGCTCACGATCGATCCAGAGGCGTCCACGCGAACCAACCACAGCGCGAGCGCCCGTGTCCGCCAAACCCAACGTGAGTTGCGAAAACTCCCTCTTGATCACGTATTCATAAACGACAGTTCGCCTGGTCTGAACAACATCCGTATCGACCATTCGAAATTCTGTTTTTGATTCAGGTTTGAAAACATCGGCCAGCGCCGAGATGTATTCGACACCGCTCGACGACGCTCCCTTCGGCGCGTACTTACTGTAATCCCGACTCGCCTGCACGTCCGGTCCCGCGGGCATTCCGTTCACTGTGAGTATCTTGTATTCCTCGCCCACGTTCGCGCGATAACCGACTGCGATCGTGAGATTGTCTTGCGGAATCCAGTTCGCGGTGTTGCCATAAGCGACTGAGCGCCTGATGATCTGCTTCACGACAAAATCAGGCATCGCATTCGCGGCGGCGAGTGTTACGTTGCGTGTGCGTTGGAGAAGTTCCGCTCCTTCGGTCTCCGAAGGCAACGTGGATGCTGTCGGATTCACTCGACGTCGCTCGGCCTCTTCGAGTGTGCGACGCAGTAGCGAATCGTTACCGCTCTTCGTCGCGACAAGCGAGCGCATGCCGTCGGTCAGTGGGAAGCCGATACCACGCTTCCGGATCTCTTCGAGCATCTCGTCGCGCATTTGCGGGTTGCGCTGAAGTTGGTACAGAAGAGTGACGAATTCTTTATTCGTGAGCGGTTTGAGTTCCTGTGCCGAAAGCGGCACACACGGCAACAAAAGTAGAATTGCTAAAAGGAGTTTATTAAAACGGAGCATTGGAACATCCGATGGACTTTTACTTATTGCGGTTGCCTCGCGCAAAGGATAACCCAGAGGATGAGGTCAGTACCACCTGCGGTAGCGGGTGCGTCCGCTTCAGTCTCCGCAGAGTTGTTGGACAACCTGTCTCAGAATCTCGGCACAACGCTCAAGTTCGTGGACAGGCACAAATTCTCCCGTGCGATGCGCTTCCCGGATGTCGCCTGGACCGATCACGACAGCTTCGCTGCCGAGCGTCATCATTTGCGCTGCTTCGGTGCCGAATGCAACCGTGCCGGATTCGAGGCTGGTCGCTTGTTCGAGCATCTTGATTAATGGTGAATCTGGAGAGGTTTCGAATCCCGTGTCCTGGCGGTTAGCGTCAACCTCGCATTGAAATTCCGGATCCTTTTGCGTCTCTTCCTGAATTGCCGTACGAAAGAGATTGAGCATGTAGCCCGACGACTGCGTCGGAATCGGCCGCCACTCGAGTGTGAACCGGCACTCACCGGCGAGAACGTTCTTGGCCGAGCCACCATGAATCAAACCGATGTTGAGCGTCGTGTACGGTGGATCGAACGCGGGGTGCTGGTCCTCCTGGAGTTGTACTGCGATGGATTCGAGGCGGTTGATGAGTCGAGCCGCGCGAAAAACTGCGGATGCGCCCAGCGATGGATACGCGCTGTGTGCTTCGCGTCCTTTCACGATCACTTCGCCGAGCGAATACCCTTTGCCTGCGCGAATTGGTTTGAGCGAAGTTGGCTCACCGACGATGCTGTAGCGAGGACGAAGAGGTTTCGCGTCGGCCAATCGCTTCGCACCGCGCAATCCGATTTCCTCATCGGCCGTGAACACCAATGCCAGCGGTCTCTTTAATTGCGACAAGTCGATCGTTTCGAGCGCCGTGAGTGCGGCAGCGATAAAGCCTTTCGTGTCGCACGAGCCGCGCCCGTAGAGTTTCCCATCGCGTTCGGTGAGGTTTGTGGCGTCGGTCCAATTCGGATCGTAAGGAACGGTGTCGGTGTGACCGACGAGTGCGAGCTCGACTGCCGTATCGTCGGAAAAGTCAGTACCGGCAAGTGCGATCATGTTGTACTTCTCGACGCCGTGATCGTCGTTGTAGGGAAAGCGTCTCGTCACCAAATTCATCGCCTCACAGCGACGCTCAAGGTACTCAATTATCTCCGCATTTGATCGCGACGAAACGGAATCGATCCGCACAAGCTCAGCGAGTATCTGCTTAATCTGTGTCATCTGTGGGTAAAATGGTCGATTATTGCCTCTTGATCTCGATGTCTACCATTTTCGACGATCTGTTTTCCTGCAACCACGACATCACGCACTGCAGTGCGCGAAAGTGAGAACACGATAGTCGCCAGCAGATCATCCTGCGACGCTCCCGCGATCGAAGGATCATCCAGATCGACGGTGAAGAAATCTGCCGGCGCTTGAAAGCCAATACTCTTCGCCCCGTTGACGGTCGCGCAATCGAACAAGCGCCGCGCTAACGCTGAGCTACTTGCGTCATCCTGCGGCGCAAGCACGTTTCTCGCGGTCTGTTGCAAGCGAAGGTGATATTCGAGCTCACGTGCGTCTTCCAGCAGATCGATCTGTATTTGACTGTCAGTTCCGAGCGCCACCGGCACACCTGCATTGAAATACGCATCTACTGGCACGACTCCGTCACCGAGGTTTCGCTCAGTTGTCGGACATGCGCAAACTGAAGCACCGGCGCGCGAGATCGCGGCGATTGCTTTCGGTGTGACGTGTATAGCGTGCACGGCAGTGAAGCGGTTGCTGAGCAAACCTTCCGTGTCGAGCAGCGCTACGGGTGAGCGCCCGTATTCCTCAATACAAGAAGAGACTTCCGCCGGTTGTTCGGCTACGTGCATGTGCACCGGAAGTGCGCGCTCGTTTGCAAACGCCACGATTGCTTTCAAGTAATCGAGCGGCACAGCGCGAACGCTATGCGGCGCCACCCCGGCCCAGGCCAAACCGTTCTTCAACTCGGGCGCGGCGAGTAACTGTTCGAGATGTTTTAAGTACGTCTCGGGAGAGGTCTCAATGAACCGCGTCTGCCTTGGATCCGCTTCCTTTTCGAAACCGGCTCGTGCGTACGCCACGCGCAGCAGTGCGATGCGAATGCCGACGTCGCGCGCCGCGCGAATGACTTCTCGCGAGAGCAGGTTTGGATCTGAATAGGTCGAACCATCGCGAGCGTGATGAATGTAGTGAAACTCGCCGACAGCGGTGATTCCAGTCAATGCCATCTCGAGAAACGCCATGCGCGAAACGGCGTAAATGTCTTCCGGTTCGAGACGGTTCGCGGCGTCGTACATCTGCTCGCGCCACGTCCAAAAACTGTCAGTCGTGTTTTGAGAGCGACGTTCTGTGCGCCCGCGGATCACACGCTGAAACGCGTGCGAGTGAGCGTTCACCAACCCCGGCAGCAGCGCGCGATTCTTCAAACGAACCGCATTCGCGGCTTGTTTGTCTTCGATTACCTGAAGAACCTTCCCGTCGTCGCACACAACCGCGCGATCGGACTCAAAGCGACCGTCTACATAAACTAAATCCGGTAACCACGCGTTCATCTTGAAAAATTCTGTCAATCCTGTCCAACTTTTATCGCCAACACTTCGCGTGCAGCGGTCCTGTCGCCCGTGCAACTGATCCGTCTTGGACCATCAAGGTATGTCAACTCAAATCCCAGCCCTTCATACAACTCAACAATTCGTGGTGTCGCCTGGTTTGAAATCACCACTGGTCCATGATGAGCCGCGAGCAAATTCGCCGTGCGCACCTGATCGTCCCACGAGAAACCGCCCGCACTGTACGTCGTGAACTCTGATTCATATATAGCCAAGAACAGTGTGCCTAAGATGTTTATCTCGATTTTTGGCCAGTTATTCAAAGAATAAGAGAGTTCTACTTGTGTCTATTTGCATAATTCACCTAATTGTTTACATCGCGTACGTGCGGTCGAGTTTGAGCTTAAACCCTAAGCCTCAAGCTCCACTTTGAGACTTTGAAACATGCCATCAACATCCTCCCCTTGGTGAGTCGGCGAGCGCCATCCCGATTCGTCCTCCTCATGAAAACCTCTGCCCCTGCGGCGGTTCTCCATCTCATCTGCCGTTGAATGTAGTGAATCTGTAAAAGTACTCACGTCAACGCTCAGTTTCTCGCCGATAAACTCAAGATCGCCGGCAACTTGCCGTAGCCAATCAGGATCATCGTCATCCCAGCCTTCAGTATATTCTTCAGCAAATTCTGCAAACTTAACTTTGAGAAGGTCTATCTCCGTAGATATGAGCCTATTAGGATACTTTTCTAAAAAGCTTGCTATCGCTCGAAAATCGTCAAGTTCCTCCATCTTGGATGAGATGCATTGCTGCGCTGCTTGGAAGGGATCGTCATTTGTTTTCAGCCCGCGATTTGTAAGATCTCCCAGTAATAGAACTAAGTCCTCTTTGTCTGCTTGACCTTGTTTCCACAGTTGCTCAAGTTGCTTGATAACAGATTTCAGAAGCTGATCAGCTTTCGGACTATTGATCTCATTGACCAGTTGAACCAAGAATCTAGTGCGGCTTTCGTTGGAAATGGTTCGGTGATGAAGGCCGATGGTCATGCCATAGGCGTTTACGTGACGAATGGTTGAGGCACTTGGCCCAAATAGGTGACCCTGAAACTCTTCGAGAAATACATCTCGATGACGGTCAACACCACGGTAACGCTGACCTCTTTGGCCTCCCCAAAGTCTTGTGTATTGTTCGTAGAAATAAGAACCATATATGAGGTCTTCAACATCGCCCTCGGAACTGGAGAGAAAGTCTTCTATATAGTCGCGAACGGATGGGTTATGAAACGTTGCAACGAGGTCCTCGCCAGTGCGTTTAGTTGCAACAAAACTCCCGTCTAATTCCTTCAGTGCGTTATTCCAGTCTCCACTCGTGGTCGCAAACCCGAATTTTTTTTGCCTAAGCCGATAGAACGTCCAGAATGCCATCTCAAGGTCATCGAGAAGAACTTCATCGGGAAGGGTTCCCAAAACGAGCAATAGATGTCGTGCTGCTTCGGATATCTGGTGTCTGAAGGCATGGTCCCAGATCCTGGCAGGATGCTCTAAATTATCGGTGAATTGATTCAGGTAGAGGGATGGCGCGACTGTTGATGCATGCCGAGCTTGCGTCATGTATTCGATGACGCGAGGATTGTAATTGCGGTGGCGCAAGATCGTTTCGTATCCGCGGTTCTGCAATAGAGCCAATTTGTGGGCGGAAGGAAGGTCGGAAAAGTAGATGTGATTGTACAAAATCTTGGCTCGGATAGACCTGACATAATCAGAGAGATTAATAACGCAAAGTTTGAATTCAATCGAGGGCTGAGCAAAGGCTTCATAACGAAGTCTCGCACTGTTGAGTATGTATTCTCTGGTTGTGAGAATGAACCTCCAATTTGGATTTGCTGCAACTTCTTCCATTAGTTCAAGCAGGCGTTGGTCCTCGTTCTTTTGCAGCTTCTCGAGTGACGTCTTGCCGAGAAAGTCATCGAAGTAAAACACCTGCTTGTTCTTAGAGTTCTTGACCGGCCTAATTTCAGAGAGATCGTGTGCTATACGGAAAGCCTCAAATCCTTGTCGGTCGACAAGGTCTGCAAGCAACACTTCTGCAAGCGTTGTCTTTCCGATTCCAGGTAACCCCGCGATTATGCAGTAATGGTGCTTATCCAGGAGTGCTTGCGCTCGATCGTAGCTGGAATTGGGCACATATCGGCGAAGTCGCAATCGCACGCGATCGAGATGTGTCTCGGAGTCGGAAAAAATTCCGGCCGCAAGCACCCGCCGAAGGACACTTTCGCTAGTGAGCCACAACTTGAAGTGGCGTCGTTCAATATCACCATTTTGACTGAGCAGACTGTTGAGGTCCTCGCGCCCACAAATGTCAGACGGTCCCAAGCAATGGGGTTTGAGTATCTCGAGAAGTTCGTCTTTCCTGTTCGGAGTAAGAGGGACGGATGTGGCGAGAATGTAGCGGCTGGGGCCAAGAAGGTCTACTTTAGCGCGTTCCTTGCGACGAAGATTACTGGTTAACGCTGAGAAGCCTGACTCAGCATAATGCTTACTTTGAATAACCAGATTGGTGTGGTCATCTATATAACGGAAGTCGATTCCTGAGTCGGGACCTTGGGAAAATGACTCTAACCGCTTGCCGAGAGACGCCTGAAGCAGGTCGCGAACTAATAAAGCAAAATCGTAGCTCGACAAAGATCTAAAATCGTAATCAGCCATAAGCCCTTGGAGTTTATCCTATGTGTCGCTTATGGAGCGATTCGCTCACTTTGTGGGGGAATCCTCAGGTTCGAGTTAATCCCATCATCCAATCAACCCACGCAAGAACCGTTTGTGCACGGCGATTCATTGTGGTCGTTCCCTCGCGATCAAGTCCGATGTTTGCGGTGCGCATGATCTTTACTACCTGGTCAGTGGTTGGTCGTTGAGCTTGAGCGAGGTAAAGGGAAACGCTCTCAAACAAAACTTTATGTTCAAGGAGACTCTCAGTAAGCGCCAGGTTTCGCTGGGCTGGCCGCTGTGACATGATGCTTGCGCCCTTCTGAGTTAGCGCATACGTGACGCCCTCCTCTCGACTGTGGTTTCGCTCAATAAGACCTAGATAGCTTCCGGCAGTCGTATAGTATTGCGTTTGCCTCAGATCGAAAGCATAGTTTGTTGTAATTTCTTCCTGGGATAGCGAGCCAGCAGCGTTGAGTTGGTTTAACAAATCAACCACGCGAAGGAAATTATCTGCCTGTGGAAAAGGTATGTCTTGAGGCTCATCCGCAACTTTAATCCGTTTAAGAATACTCCAAATGTCGGTAAGTTCGATCTCGTTACTTTCAATTTGGAATCTCCACTGACCGTCGATCTCGATGGAATTATGGTGCAACGGATCACCAAAGCGAAAACGATAGAGCGAGAAAACGTCGTTCGAATAACATAGGTATAAAGGAACGATCTCTTTCCGCGTTTTGCGCGACCATAATCGATATGGATAAAACAAAACGCGGATTAAGAAGTCGTCGATTGTTTCATTAGTTACGTCAACGATTGCGAATGCAGTTGGCCCTTCGAATCCGCCTGCAACATAGCATTGAGGATTCTCAACTTCGATTGCTATGGGTTCGCTTCTCTTCAGATCATCGATTGAATAGCTGAATCGTCCTGCAGACATCGTTCCGGTTACGGTCAGCACCACTGACTCGTTTAGAACGTATTCAAGTATGCCGGCTTTATGCGCACACATTAGCACCGCTGATTCGGAATAAAGATCCTGCGGATTGATCGTTTCCAAAGTTGCCGGGAAACGCATTTCTTCCACTGTTGGTAGGTTACCTGTTGGCAGGTCAAAGTAACTTGCGAAATTCCCAATAAGATAGCTTGAGCGTGATTTGGGAACGATTGTGAGTCCGTGCTGTTTGAATATACTCGGAAGTTGTATTCGATGACTAAAAGTTGTCATCAGACTTGGATCGCGTTCTTTACTAATCGAGGCGCCGGAAATCTCATAGAAGCCCGTCGATCTGACACTGTCTAGGATTCGATGAGTGTCGAACAGTGCTTCCCAAGCGATATCGTTCTTAGACTTCGACATCGTAGTTAGAAATCAGTAACTCATTGATTTTGCCCCTACCGGCAGCAACCGAATTGATGTTTCGGTTGGCCCCGACCTTAACGATGTTGTATATGCTTGAGTCACTATAGAGGTTCCGGATGAAGGGGGTATTTGAATTGCTTTGCAAGATCTTGCAGCCTCTCTTATGCAACTCATCACACGTTACTTTCAGCCGACGCTGTTGGTCCTTATCAAAGTTGATAAGGTTGTAACCGGTGAACGAAGCTGTGTCAGAGAGCGGATCATAAGGCGGGTCGAGGTAAACGAAATCCCCGCGTTTTGCACTGCTTAGAGTTTTCGCAAAATCCTCGCTTGAGATTTCTACATCTGCTTCGTTAAGGTAACGACTAACTGCCCGAATGATAGCCTCATCGACAATTGACGGATTGGTGTAATTACCGAAAGGTACATTGAATTGTCCTTGGCTATTGACCCGAAATAGACCGTTGTAACAAGTCTTATTGAGGAAGATAATTCGCGACGCCCTTTCTAGGGCCGGGAGGTCCGCAAAGCCGGGCTCGCGATCGCGAGAGCGCAAATCGTAGTAATAGCTCTTTGTATTTGAATGTTTCTGTGCGTGAGCAATCAGGCCTTCGGGATCGGATTTAATCACTTTGTAGCAATTAATTAGCTCTCGGTTCGCGTCATTTATTACTGCCTGTGGTGGCTGGAGATCAAAGAGCACGGCTGCAGCACCCAGAAAAGGTTCGAAGTAACGATTGTATCTACGGGGCACACATTCCCTAATTTTCGTGACAAGTTGGCGTTTACCGCCCGCCCACTTTAGAAATGGCTGAACAAGATCGTTTCGTTTAATAGTAGTTTTTTTACGGTGTGAGCCTGTAAAGGACACAATCGTGCTTGCCATAGAACACTCGCGCTAGTGACTTATGAATTCGAAAATCTTGAATGGACGCCGAGGCAAAAAACAAAGAATATCATATTCAATGGACTGCGCTCTCACCGTTTTCGCCTTGGACCGGAACGAGAGACGTGTGTAACTACGCGGTTCCTAAGTGACAACAATTCTTGGAGTTGTTCATGGTTTTCTTGCCGCAATTCATCGTTCTCTTGTTTTGTCGTTAGAAGTTCCAACGCAATACGGTCCAACTGTCGGGCGAGATTAAGTTTGTCGTTACTTATATCTGCGACAATACAGCGAAGCTCGGCGATCTTCTGGTCCCTTTCGTCATCACTCTTTGATGCGAGCTTGGGATTCGGTTTCGCAGACTCCAGCCTTGCAATAACGTCTGCGAAGCGTCTTTCTCCAGTCTTCTCTTTCTTGAGCAGCGTGTGAATACTGATCTCAGCTTCCCTAGCAAGAGTCGCCTTATTCAGTCTAAAGTGTTTGGGATCCACTATTACAGTTGTGCCGGCAAGCATCCGATCAAATGCCTCATTGAGCTTTTGTCGAGTCTTCCCAGGGCGAGAGGCGTGATAACGACGAAGAGCTTCAATTCTGCGAACGTCGGGTTGACGGGTCTCAACGCCGATAATTGGTTTTGGATTAGCCAAGATCAGAAACGACCTTTTTTGCGATTCTTGTGAGGGAGATTAGTCTAGCTTTGTATGGTTCGCCTTTCGGTTTCATCGCCAGCAAGGTTTCGCCTTCGGTCACGATGTTCTGCCAGTATTCCCCATGCTCTTCTCGCTCAATGACACTGTTGGCACAACCGACGGGATTGCAAATTTCGACTATAGGCTTATCACCCTTAGTACAGTCCGCTGAATCTTCGCGAAACCAACAGAAATTACTTGCGCCGCAAGGATAGATTCGCTGTCCTGCCTCAAGAAATTCGCGAGCCATTTTCTTTCGAAAATGACCACCAGCTTCTCCTCTGAATTCAACCGGAAGTCGACCATCCTGGATTGCCCGATCGACCATTTCAACTATTGCTTTGCCTTGGCGTCCACTCAAATTGGTCGAGCGCAAGGCCTTGTCAAATGAATCCAGGCTCAGCAAATCATTTTCACTGTCTAGCAGATCTTGAAGTTCCTGATCGATACCCACATAGCCGTCGGTCATTGCCACCGAGCAATGTTTGAAATGTTCTTTGAGAGCCATGAGGTTAGTCGTATCACAACGGACGACATGCCTCGCAAACGTTCGACGAAACATATGGGCATGGATATGAAAGGGTTGACCTTGAGGATCTCTGAGTCCGATAAACTCTAAGAAATCGCGTAGGTACCCAGCATTGAACGCCTCCGCCAAAGGATCTTTGCCATTCCATTTATCAAAGCCGCATTGAGTGACTGGGATGACAAGAAAGGCGCAACCGCTCTGTTTGCGAGTCTCTTCGGTGAGTTGCTCCAGCATCGAGACAGCTTTCAAAGCTAGTGGACCGGCCAGCCATTTGGATGCTCTGCCTTCGGGAGCCGACTGGATCTTGAAAAGCGTGCTATGAAGCCAAATAAATTCTCCGTCAGAAGTGTTCTCCTTCTGAATGCAACCGGCCTTGATCGACAAGAGTTCACTAAGCCTAATGCCGGTAACAAACGCGAGAAGAATCATGCACGCTGTTCTTAAGCGTGTCCTAGCGTGATATACCTCGTTCAGATTTGACAAAGATAGTCTGAGTGCTGAGGTAGGGGGACTCTCCAGAGTTTCATCGAACTGCTTTAATTCCTTTCTGATATAGTGGCGCGCTAGGTGCTCACGCCAAATCTCCTTTGTCGAATTAAGCTTACCCGTGTGGGTAAAAGAGGTAACTAATTTTTCTTGGTTGGAATTAGTTCGCTGCCTGACGCTCTTTCGCACTCTCTCAGCTACAGTGCTGGCCTCTAGAATTTTAGGTCCCCAAACGGTCACATATTCCATCGTAGATCCAATCAGTTCTCTCAGGATCTCATCCGGGATGTAATCAGTGTGGTGCTGATCCCGATAAGCTGCGTTGTAACCTGCTTCCTTACCGGCGGAGCTTGTTGCAAAAGGATCAAATAGCAAAGAACTGTACATCTTACGGCGATAGAGAAATAGCAGGGTGAGACATCTAAAGTGAGAATACAAAGTAGCGTTGGACTTATTGGTTTTCCTCAGATGCTTTACATAACGTGCAATCAATTCGGGAGTTATCTGGTCATAACCCAGAATTGGGCACGGACGGGCTGCCAGGTAGGTGATCAGTTTCTTGATGCAGGTCCAATGATGCAATATGGACATTGGTTTTTGGGCTGGACCCTCCTCAGTATTCTGCAGCAATGATCGAAGTAACTGCCTTGTTGACAGCAGCAACTCCGCGTACTTCGGAGCCGTAAAAAATTCCTCACCCTTGACTTTGAACCCCCATGAAATGCGTTTCTCCAGATTATGGATACTTGGGATTTGCATATCTGCGGCAAAGTCCCAAACATCATCAAGGAACTTCGAAAGCTGAGATACGTTCGGATTGAGATCAGATTCCGGAGCGTTCAGGACAGTGTGTCGAGACGTGCTGCGAAGCTTCAGAGTTGCTGGGGTTGAAGACTCAATTGACATTCACGGTATCATCTCTAACGAGCCAAATGGCTATTCATGAGCAGCTGCATTTCCGTGGCAACTGAGGCCTCGATTGTAGCCGCAACAATTTCCTTATCGGAAAATGCCCCAATAATTTCGTCCTCGAGGACTCTTAAATGCTCAGCGTAAAGCTTATTCCATACATCCTTAGTCATTGACTGCTTCAGCGATCTCAAGTGGTTCGCTAGAGTTACGACACGAGGAAGATCTTCGAGAAAATAAAGTGAATTGGGGCAGCTCAGGCAGGCCAAAAAAAGTGTGCATATCTTCCCCTTGCGTTGGCCCGGTTGTGGTGAGTTGCATGGATCGATGCACCGGCCAAACCCTGTACTGAATTTCCCCTCAAGTATTCTCTTACGTTGTTTGCGTGAAACGCTCTTGGGGAGTTCCGAGATTCCCTCGGTGGCTGGAACAGGTATTACCGTGATTCGACTCACCATAGTTTCCTGCGCCGCCCGAATCGAAGCATCGTAAACTGGCTTCTGAATTTGCTTGTCAACGTAGATTGTAGTGGTTTCAATATCTTTATGCCCTAAGAACAACTGTGTCTTGCGTAAATTACCTCCATTCCTTAGGTGGTTTAGCGTAGCAGCAGAGGGACGGATTTGTGCAAAGCTGAAGTGCGGCACACTGGCTCTCTCACAGAAGACTTTCAAGGGATGAATGTGATTGTTAAAGTGGCTCATTGCTACAATGCGTCCAGCACTCAAACAATGGTTGGATTGATACAGGAATAGGAATCCACGTTGTGAAGGAGGTGCCCTTTCGAGCACAGGCTTTGTATAGTCAAGGACGAAGTTTATCAGCGAGATTGTTCGGCTCGTTCGTTTCAGGTGAAGTTGTCGTTGTGTGCCTGTGGAACTCCGCGCCTTTTTCCATTTCACATAAATAGAATGGTCGTCGATAGGATGAGACTCGAGACAATCTCGGCGAAGACCGTAGAGCGAAAACGCGTTAATGGCTGTGTATGCAGCAATCAGAATCATAAACGGAATCAAGTCACACCCGCTCGTAGGAAAATCCCCAGGTACATAACTATCTTGAATTCTTTGGGCTCTGATTTCCGCCGCCCTGACGATCTCTCCGAAAACATTTGGATCTAAGGCGTTTGAGCCTCTGTTTTGCGGGGAGAGGCCATGGAAAGGGATCTCGAAATCGGCTTTGAATGCTTTTGGATGCAGTCTTCTTGCAGCTCGCAGGTGCTGAGCGACGGCCTGATAACTGCAAACTGCGGACACCTCACTTAAAGACTTTTGGTGAATTAACCATTTGGCGAAAGATTCTAGCAGTTCGAAACTAATGTCACTCAGAGTAGTAACAACAATGCCTTTCTTTGCCTTCCAATCCAGATAATCGGAGAATTGTTTCAGATAGCCCATTCGGCTCCTCCGCGTGAGATCTGTCATGGAAACCAATTCCAGCCAGAAGGTATCTGCCAGAATCGGCGCGAGTTGTGGACGTGTACCTAAGAAGGTTAAATCAATTTTCTGCGGTGGGCCGTATTGGCGGTCGAAGGTTTTTGTCAACGGAATACTCGGCGCGCTGAACGTAAGCGAACCAGCCTCCTCACGAAGTTGGTTCGATGAATTCTGCTTCCACCTCCCGGCTTGTCGTGACATCACTCTCCGTTCCCTGCGCTGAGTCTCTTGATGAAACCAGCGTGCTCCGCTACTACTTCTGCTCGCATTACATCCGTTTCGTGGAGGTAAATCTGGGTCGTGGACAGATGCGCGTGGCCAAGCTCCCCTTGAAGTATTTTCAAAGCTGAGTTGATTTTGCGATCTTGCAAATAGCGCAATCGATTCACTGCATAGCTGTGCCTCATCGTGTGAGGAGATATTTTCAATCCGCAGCGCTCTTCATTAGTTGCAAACGCCTTGTTAATTGCTGCAGGCTTGATTGGTCGGCCGTTCTGCCCTAGCCAGATCTGATCTGTCTTTGTCCCGGACCTCTTAAGAAGGCGACTCCGGTCTGTCCCGATGTAACGGCTGACTGATCGGAGAAGCCTTATTGGCAGCTTTACTTTGCGGTACTTTGCGCCCTTTCCTTTTACCCTAACCACTACAAATTCGTCCTTTGTCGAACTTAGATTTTCCGGCATCACGAAGACTGTTAGTTCGCACACCTCTGAGCGCCGAAGCCCACTGACCCACATCAGTTCCGCTATCAATCTATTCCGCCAACTTTTGAAGGTTCGAATGAACTCTCGAATGTTTTCGTTACTAGGAATCTCGAGTGAACGTGCGTGAGTGCGATACATCAAGGTGTTAGAAGTGCGTTTACCCGCGAAGGGTCTGAGGTGGGCCATTTCGTCCTGGTCGCGCGGATATCCCACTCTGATGTCCTGGACGTCAAACGGCAGCTTTGAGATGTACTGCCGGCGCACCATGAATTTGTAGAGTGTACAAATCATTCCGAGGCGCAGATTGATGGTTTCCCGTTTAAGGGGACGTTTTGTGAGAATGCTATTGTCTCGGGCTAGAGCGTTGCGATACGTGGCAAGTTGTCGATGTGAAGCGCATTTCCAGTCCAGCCCGATTTCCTCTGTGTAACTCAACCAGTCGATCAGGTGATATCCGTATGCCCGACTCGTATGAGGGCTCGCTGTCTTGCCGTTCTCCTCAGATATGCTCTGGAGGAAGTGATTAACCTCGGGTACCCAGAACATTTCGCGGTCCAAAATGAAAGGCCGCTTGGTACCGTCAAGATTAACTGCAAAGAAGAGTTCCATGAAACGAGTAAAATCCTGGCGCTTAACTTTTGTTCAGTTCGGTCTGTTTTTGTTGTGCGGGTATATATCAGATTTGATTTCTTGAGAAGAAGGCTCATTCGAAATGTCCGGTCCAAGTGACATTTCGCCAGTAGCTCGACTAAGTTTCCTCAAACCTGGCTGACCCGAGGACAAACATGCTTCTTATTCTCTCTTGCAGTCAATGTCATAAAA
>JBIOUJ010000305.1:0-20081 GCA_044867025.1 Pyrinomonadaceae bacterium
CGTGTGTATAAGCGGACCTTCTCTCATTCTCCCCAAGCTTTAGCTTGGGGGTACACTTGGACCGGGTCAGTACCACCTGCGGTAGCGGGTGGGTCAACCATTAGACTTCAAATCCATAGTAATATCGCGTGTTCATCATCAAACCACCCGCTACCGCAGGTGGTACTGACCCGGTCCAAGTGTACCCCCAAGCTAAAGCTTGGGGAGAATGAGAGAAGGTCCGCTTATACACACGAGTGCGGTCTACTCGTTGGGACGCTCAGGTACTACTAGCTTGATGGTTTGGGTTGCACGCTCGATTGCGATGCGCTGCGGAACGGAGCTCACGATCGGTATGGGTGGAGCACCGTTCGGAGACTTTGGTCCACTGGGACCTCCCTGCACCGCAAATACCTGGCCGATGTAACCTTTGATTGTGAACCTTCCCTGTTCGTCGACTTCAACGCCGAGAAGTATTCTCGGCACACCGCCGGTAATATCCATCACGATGAGCGCTGCCGAAGGGATCGGCGAGCCGTCTGCCTTCACGATCAGCCCGTTGATAACGCCCGCCGGACGGCGTGGCGGCATGCGGATGTTCAGATCGGCAAGCTTTTCACCAACGCTCACAGTAATCACTTCCGCTTGAGGTTTGTCAGTGACACCCGGATAGAAAGCCGGCAGGTATGCGATCCCTGGATCGTTTGGATCAGGATACCGGCGGTTATTAACCGCGATCAGATACCGGCCCGCACGAACAGGCGAGAAGCTGAAGCGACCCTCATTATCCGTCCTGGCCGAATTGACTTCACCTGTTTTCGGATCAGAGTCAGGATCGACAAGCGAAAGCCAAATTCCTGGCACCGGTTCTCCGTCCGAGTCAAACACTCTGCCACTTACAGCTCCGTTCTCCGTGATGTAGTAATTAACCGCGCCACAACCACGATCTGCAACCGATATTTCCTGCTCGGCCTGATGGACCATGAATTCTTTTGGCAGTTTTAAAGTGACCTTAAACTTACCGGGTGGAAGTCCGCCGATACGATAATTGCCAAACTTATCGACGCGAAGTTCCTGACGCACTTTATCGCCTTCGACAACGACGACAACGTCTGAAGATATAGGCAACGGATCGTTCTTCGGCGCGGCTGCGAGGACGATCTGTCCCTGAATGGTTGCGCCCGCTTTTGCGGATGAAAGGTTTCCGAGAAATGCGAGATCCTCAGCCGCCTTCCCGAATGGTTTTGTACGGGTGCAAATGCCCGTATTCAAGCGAGTGCGATCGCGATAAGCGTAGACGAGATAACGTTCACCGACTTTGAATTCGTAGCCGCAGTCGCCACCACCGTATCCCGTAAACACTTCGACCTCTGTGCCGTCAACAGCGAGGTAAGATTGCTCGACCGCAAATTTGACGACGACGGGCTCCCCGTAAGACTCGCCCTTGTCTTTCAACGGTTCTGCTTTCCCAGTACGAATCGCGGTTCCGACAAACACCGCCGCAGCGGTGCCGTAAGCTTCACAAGCCGTACGTGGTCCAATGCAGGTACATGCATTCGCGACCGGAGTCACAAGACCAAGCATCGCCAGGCTGCCGATCAAAAGAATCAACTTGCGCATAATTTTTCCCCTATACAATGCCACAAATGGTCCAACATGCACAAAATACATTGACGAGTCGCCGGATTGCCGATATAACCCACGCGTCAAAAGAGCGCCAGTCCTCTTGGGAGCTTCCTCGCAATGTCAACAAACAACGAATTCTATGATGCGGTGATCATCGGCTCCGGATTCGGTGGATCTGTGATGGCCTATCGACTCGCCGAAGCCGGATTGCGCGTGTGCCTGTTGGAACGCGGCAAAGCCTATCCGCCAACCACGTTTCCGCGCAACCCTTACGACCTCGGAAAAAACTTCTGGGATCCGAGCTCCGGGCTCTATGGATTGTTCGACATCTGGTCGTTCAAACGATCGGGCGCGCTGGTGTCGAGCGGTCTGGGAGGTGGATCACTGATCTACGCCAACATCCATCTTCGCAAAGATCCAAAGTGGTTCAAGGAAGACCTGCCTGGCGGCGGCTACGATCCATGGCCCATAACCTACGAACAACTCGAGCCTCACTATGAGCGCGTCGAGAAGATGATGAACGTGCAGAAGTATCCGCTCAATCATCCGCCGTACAACCAGACACCAAAGACACTCGCGATGCAGGAAGCCGACCGCAACATGCAGCTCGGCGACCAGTCAACGCACAAGTGGATGCCGCTCAATCTCGCCGTCAGCTTTAGAGCAAAGCACGTCTGCAATCCTGATGAAGACGATCCGGCAAACCCGCCGATCATCGGCGCTACGATTCCTGAGCCTGTGCCGAACTATCACGCGGTTACGATGAACCGCGCCCAGCCGCGTTCAACTTGCAGGCTCTGTGGGGAGTGTGACATCGGTTGTAACTTCGGCAGCAAGAACACGCTCGACTACACTTACATCACCGCCGCCATTCACCAGAGGCCTCCCGCGAGAGTCGAAACGTTGTGTGAAGTGAAGCGCGTGACTCCGCTGGCCGACAAGGGATATGCAGTCGAGTTTGTGCGACACCATCCGGGAACGACCGATCCATTAACGGGCCGGTGCCCGCCACCGCCGCGATTCACCATCCATTGCAAGCGCCTTATTATTTCCGCAGGAACTTTCGGCTCACCCTATCTGCTCATGAAGAATCTTGATGCGTTTCCTGGGTTGAATCCCGAAATACTGGGGTCCCGCTTTTCGGTCAACGGAGATCTTCTCTCGTTCATCGTCAACAGCAAGGAGCGCAGAAACGGAAAGATGGTGCCGCGACGTCTTGATCCGAGTTTTGGTCCAGTGATCACCGGCGCCATTCGCGTTGGCGACACGCTCGACGGAAATGGACCACAGGGTCGCGGCTTCTATCTCGAAGACGCGGGCATTCCCTATCTATTCAGTTGGATAACGGAGCTGCGAGGTCTGCCCGGCACTGTCGTACGGGGACTGAAGTTTCTGAAGATGAGGCTCAAGTACCGCACCGGTTTGAACAACGATGCGAACCTTAATGCTGAGATCGCGAACCTGCTCGGACCTGCGAACACTACACTGAGCTCGTTCCCGGTGATTGCGATGGGACGCGACTTCGCAAACGGGCGCCTGTTTCTTAAAGACGACTTGCTGGATTGCGACTGGACCCAACAAAAGTCGCAGGAGTATTTCGATCGCGTCAGGCACGTCGGGAAGGCGGTTGCTCAATCGTTGAACGCGAAATTTGTCGATACGCCGTCGTACAAGTATCTGCATCAAGTGCTCACGGCGCATCCGCTCGGTGGATGTCCGATGGGGTTTACGAGGAATAATGGTGTGGTTAATTCGTATGGCGAGGTTTTTGGGTATCCGGGGCTTTATGTGGTTGACGGGTCGATCATGCCTGGGCCAGTTGGTCCGAATCCTTCGTTGACGATCGCGGCGATTTCAGATCGCGCGGCGGATCATATTATCGATCAGCACAAGGCGGAAAATATTTGAGCCGCAGATTTACGCGGATGAACGCAGATCAGATCTGCGTTCATCCGCGTAAATCTGCGGCTAAATGACGGTTAGTAATACGATTTCGGGGGTTACGCCGAAACGAAGCGGGAGAATGCTTGTACCGATGCCTGTCGTCACGAACAGATGATGGTTGTTCTCGAACACGTGCCCTCGTTCGTATCTCTTGCCGAAGCGTGACGAATGGACGACCGTGCCGATGAAAGGAAATCTGACTTGCGCGCCGTGAGTATGGCCCGCCAGCAACAGCGGCACACGCTGCGGAACTCTCGGGAAGATATCGGGATTGTGTGTTAGCGCGAGCGACGTCGCGCCCTGTGGAACTTTTTCGACCGTTTGCTCGACGCTTGGCGCGCGAGTCCACAGATCTGCAAGACCCACCAGCCATAATGAAGTTCCGCGCACATTGAGCTGGTCCACTTCGTCATCCAGGACCTTGATGCCGTTCTGCTCCAAACCGCGACGCACCTTCATGCCGTTGTACCACCAATCGTGATTGCCGAGGACTGAATAAACACCAAAAGGCGCGTGAAGATCTTTCAATATCGCGCCAAAAACTTCCGGTTCAATGCGCTCGCTGGTCCGACCATCGCCCGAAATGTAATCACCGAGTATGACGATCAGATCCGGTTGTAGTTGGTTTGTTCGCTGAACGATTGTCCGCAGCTTCTTGTCGTCGATGAACCAGCCGCCGGCGTGAATGTCTGAAAGCACGGCGATCCGAAGACCGTTCAGTTCTCTTGGCCAGCTCTGGAGCTGGATGGTTTCTTCACGCACGACGAGTCGATTCGGTTCGATGAGGAATGCCCAGAAGAAGACCAAACCTATGGCCAGGATGATCGCATCGAGCGTTACTCGCAGCCTCTTTCCCCAGCGCGGCGTGCGCCCCCACTGCATCGGTCCAGGCGGACGTCGCACCTCGCGAATTAAAAAGAAAACCAGGCCGAAAATGATGGAAATGGCGACTACGAAGGTGACGGTCATAAATCAACCTTGACCCATGTACGCGTGATTGACGGCACGGGTTCATGGGCATAAGCTTTCCACGCCTGTACCTCGCACTCGGTGTCACAACTATTCGCACAACCGGAACGGGTAATGGTGGTATCGTCGCGGGCTTCGACGATCTGAGGCAGGTTGAGCCGACCTCATGGTGGTGAAAGGAAATCCCGCCGCGAAGATCGCTGACATCGAAAACGTCGAGATCGTTTTCAAAGACGGCGTTGGCTACAACTCGGAGAAACTGATCCAGTCAGTCCAGGGACTGGTCGGTATTCGTTAAGCCACAAAAATGCACAAAAACGAGTTTTGGTCCCGCTTGATGTTTGTGACTTTTGTGCCTTTTTGCGGCTAACTAATTCTTGGTGACTTTGAGGCCTGTGACGATCGCGTCGGTGTTGTGCGCGAAGCGGATGCCGTACACGCCGTCAGTTGATTTGAGCTTACCCTCTGTCACGAGGGCGGCTTTGTCGTAACTCGCGACGACCTTGTTGTTGATAGAGCATTCAACTTTTCCACCCTTCACAGACATCGCGATCTCCTGCGTGACCGGCTCGCCGACACCAGCGGCTTTGTTCACTGCCGGATTTTCCTCGCCGCGCCCGTTCATCTGGAATGCCGCTGGTCCAAAACCGCGCACGATGAACTTCCCGTTGCCGTATGCCGCACAGTAGAGGTAGCTCTGCTGGTCCGTACCGAGATCGTTGCCGGCGATCACTAACCCGTAAGGATGTGGGTGGTTATTGAGGCTCATGTACTTCGGTTCTTTGAACGTCGCCGTAATGGTGTAGTCACCGGAGGCTTTGTTGTTAGGATTCCAGTAAGTTACCGCTGGACCAGTCGTGACATGAAGCGCGTCGCCTTCCTTCGTTAGCTTCGCGCTGTTGAGTGTCATTCCTGCCTCGGCTTCTTTGGCGTCGATCTTTCCGGTCCAATCCTTCACGTGGACTCCGCCGCCCTCAACGCCGCGCGACGCTTCCATCTGGCCACCCTGAGAGAAATTGGCGCTCGGGACTGACAAAACAGCGACGATGGCAAGTGCCAACGCAGTAAGGTAACGCATACGTGCAATCCTCCTGACTGAAGTGTTGGGCCGTGATGATACTCTAACGAACGTCCCTATGGAAGTAGTACGAAGAATCGCGGCGGAATACGAAATACAGGATTACGGTGAATATAAAGACGTGAAGCACTAACTGGAATGTTGAGTGAAGAGCGCTGATAACAATGTGAAATGCGATCCAAACAACCAGCAGCCACCGCGCCCAGTTGTGACCGCGAAGCATAAAGACGCCGGCAACGATTTGCAGGATGCGTGCGAGGTGGACCATCCAGTGGCCCTTCAGCTCTGCGATGCGCTGTGCGAGAGTGATTTCACCGAACGGCAGCAGCCCGTAGAGGAGAGCGATGCTGCCGAAGAATATGAAGAACCAACTAATGATCGTGAGCGGTCGGGGGCGTTGCATCTAGCGTAAGCGAATCTTTCGCCTGTAAAACAGTACGCCCCCTGCGAGCGCTAAAGCGGCGACGCCTCCACCGCCAAACATCAACCACCGGTATCCCCAGACACTAGAAACAGTCACGAGTTGCAACTGATCAACCGGCGTCGGTCGAGCACTTTCCTGATAGGCCCTCCCTTGAGCGTTGAGGATCGCAGTCTCTAAACGTTGACGGCTCGTTTCGAGCAGTTTCAGTTGGGCCAGCACGCCATCTCTTTCTTTCGTCAACTGTCGCCGTCGGTACTCACGAAGCTCTTCAGGTCTGGTCGAGCCGACTCCCGCGAGCGAATGTTCGATGTTTTCCGGTTTGAGACTCTCTTCCAACTGCCGCGCACGCTCGCGTAACTCTTCCTCTTTCGCTTGCACATCCAGCAACTGCGCGCGCAATTTCTCGAGCGACTCCGCAGCCGTGGCGGGCGGCTGCTCCTGTGCGTAACCACTCGCCGCAAGTATTAATAATAAGACCAGTAATAAGATCGATTTCTCTTTCATTTCTTTTGTTTCTTTCTTTGTGCCTCTTTGTGGCTACGGTCGGAGCCTAATGCGAGCGAGAATGTCGGTGAACTTTCGTTGTGAACGGAGTTTCGCGAAAACCGGATCGACTTTGAGATTCATCAACCAGATGTCGCGTTCCTCGACGGCGGTTTCCAACCACTTGAACGCCTGCTCCTGATCGCCGAGTCCCGCGTGAATCGCTGCGACTGTGTACGGAGACACGTAACGTTGTCCCTGCAACTGCTCTAGGTCGCTGAGCACTTGTTTCGCCTCAGCAGTTTTTCCCGAGCTCGCGTAAGCGTGTCCGAGCAGCGCAAGCATCAGCGGGCTGCCCGAAAGCTTCACGCCCGTCTGAAACTCCGCGATAGCCTCCGAATACATTCCCTTTGCTTCATAAGCCAGACCGAGGTAACGCCGAGCCGGGAATGAACTCGGATCGCGCTCGAGAATCTTCCGGCATTGCTCGATCGCCTTGTCGTTCTGTCCTGCCAGGTAGTAAATCCAGCCGAGATGTGAGCTCGCGACAAACGATAGCGGTTCCAACTCTTCCGTGCGTTTTGCTTCGGCAATCGCTTCGTCGAAACGCTCGACCGCGACGAGATAAGAGCTGTACCACTGATGCGCCGGCGCGTAAGCGGGCTTGAGCTTGATCGCAGTCTGGAATTCGCGCTCAGTCGCGGAGCGATCCCAATCCCAGCGAAACTTTATAAATGCGAGCGAGCTGTGTGCTTCTGCTGAACTCTCATCGATTTCGAGAGCGCGTTCCGCTGCTTCTTTCGCCTTTGGAAAACCTGCTTTCGGCTCTAACCTGCCGTACACGACGAGCATGTTGTAACAGTCTGCGAGTCCCGCGTACGCAGCGCCGTAATTCGGGTCGATTGCAATTGCCTGGTTGAAAAAGTCGATCGCCTCTTGCAGCGCGTCGCTCGTTCGTTTGTTCCAGGCGTTGCGACCCTTGAGATAGAGTCGATAAGCCTCGAGCTGCTTCTTCTCCTCGACGTTCAACTTCACACGCAAGTTCTCGAAGATGTCGCGCGAGATGTCGTCCTGGACCAGAAGCACGTCGGACACTTTGTGATCGTAATGCTGGCCCCACAACTGCGCCACGTTCTGGAGATCGATCAGATCAGCCTGGATGTTGATGATGTCGCCGTGACGACGGATGCGTCCGGTAACAACCGCGCGAACGTTTAGCTCTTCTCCGACCTTCCGCGGATCGATCTCCTTCCCTTTATAACCGGCGACAACACTGCGCGGGACCACGCGTAGCTGCGGCAGCTTGGAAAGACTGTTAATCAGGCTCTCGGCGATCTTGTCATTGATATATTGCGCATCCGGATCTGCCGACTCGTCGATAAACGGTAGAACTGCGATCGACTGAATCGAGTTTTCCGCTTTACCCCAACTCGTGAAGTAGACGAGACCGATAATCCCGACGACTACGAGACCAGCGACAACGGCGAACAGCGGGGTTCTCCTGATCCGTGCAAGTTGACTGGTCGTGTTTGGAGTTGAGACGACCGGAGTTTCAATCGACGTCTCCAGAGAATGCTCTTTGTGACCGTTACCGGCGGGTTCAGCGTCGGCCCAACTCTGTTTCGTTTCGGCAACGAAGCGGTACCCGCGGCGCGGGACAGTCTCAATGAACTGAGCGCCGCCTGGAGTCTCGCCGAGGGCTTTTCGTAAGAGCGAGATGTTCTGAGTGAGATTTCCTTCCTCGACAAAGGTGTTTGGCCAGACGCGCTTCATCAGGTCGTCCTTGGCCACGACTTGCCCGCCGTTCTCTACGAGCGTCACGAGTATGTCGAAGACTTTCGGAGTGAGCGGAACCAGTTCACCTTCGCGTAACAGGACGCGTTCCGCGACTTTGAGGCGGAAACGACCGAATTCGTAGCTGTGATTGTCCTGTTGACCCATAAAAGCGGCTTGAGAAATATCTTTGAGGAAATCTTGAGTGCGGCCTGAGGACTTGCCGAGCTCTACTAATTAAGATTTTGCGAGTCGATTGTAATGCAAGCACTGAGTCTGCGCCACCATTCACATTACACAGAGGAATCTCCCCATGATCGATCAGAAAAAGACTTCCGAACTTATCGAAACCTCACTTGTCTATCTCTTGAGTGCAGCCGTAGCCGTGGGTGCGTTTGTTCTGGTCTGGCTAATCTCGCTTCTTTTTGGATTTGGTCAGGGGTGATTTTCTGATTAGCAACCACGCACTGCCGCCGCTCGCCAGTGCCAGTGCTGCAGACGTCAACATGACTATGCGAAAACCGAACACAAACGAATCAGCGACCGCGCCTTTCACCGTGTCCTGCGTCGCGGGATCCACATTGGAAGGTAATTCCAAACCCGCCAGCTTCACGCGTTGCTCGTAAACCGAATGTTTCAATTGATCGTCCAATTGAATCTCATCCAACCGTCTCGTCAGTGCCTGGCTGAACGCATGCAGCATAAACACTCCAAAGACGGCGATTGCGAGCAGACCTGCCGTTCGTGACACCGCGTTGTTTATCCCCGACGCAACCCCGGCCTGTTCCTCACCAACAGCGCCCATCACAGTCGTCGTCAACGGCGCCACACTGATCGCCATGCCGAGTCCCTGAACCACAATCGCGGGAAAGAAACTCGTCCAGTAGTTGCCACTCACTGAGGGCACGGCAAGCAGCGCGAATCCAACTGCGACGATCGCCGGACCGACCGTGAGCGGCAAGCGAGGGCCGAAACGGTCAACCAATCCTCCGGACCAGCGCGACAAAGAGAACATGATCACGATGAATGGCAGCAACGCGGCGCCGGCGGCTGTCGCGGAATAGCCCTGGACCTGGATTAGGTTGAGCGCTAAGAAGAACATCATGCCGCTCAGAGCTGCGTAGAGGAGCAGGGTGAGAATATTCGCGCCGGAAAAATTCCTGCTTCGGAAAAGGGTTAAAGGCACCATCGGATTCTTTGCTCGCGCTTCGTTGAACACAAACAGCACAAGACAGACTACGCCGCCGATCAGCGACACGAGCACAAGCGGATTCGAGAAGCCAAGCCGTGGAGATTCGATGAGTCCGTAGACCACGCCCCCCAGACCGAGCGTCGCCAGTGCCGCACCGACCCAATCGAGCCGTCCCTGTTGGTTGTGCTCACGACTCTCCGGCACTTTCCAAACTGAGATCGCCAGCACTGCCGCTGCTAACGGTAGATTCAGAAAGAACGCCGCGCGCCAAGTCCAGTTTTCGACGAGCCAGCCACCAAGCACCGGCCCGATGGCTGTGGTGATTGCAGAAAAACCCGACCACGTGCCGATCGCTTTGCCGCGCTTGTCTTCGTCAAATGACGAGCTGATAAGCGCGAGACTTCCCGGGACAAGCATCGCCCCGCCGATTCCCTGCACCGCTCGCGCTGCGATCAGTTGTTCGATGTTCGCTGCCAGCCCGCAAAGACCTGACGCGATCGCGAAAACGACGACGCCGATATTGAAGATGCGACGACGCCCGTAACGATCGCCGAGTGAGCCTCCGACGAGCAACAGCGCTGACAGAAACAGTGAGTAGGCTTCGACGACCCACTGAATCCCGATCGCCGTCGCATGGAGGTTGGATTGAAGAAAAGGAAGGGCGACGTTAACAACCGTGCCATCGATAAAAGCCATGCTCGAGGCAAGAATTGTCGCCGCTAAAACCCATCGTCCCACCTTTTGTGCCTTTTTGTGGCTAGAACGGTTCGTCTATCGAGGCGCTCTGCTTCGTGAAAAACTTTGGTCCATCCGGGGTGATGTACAAACAGTCTTCGAGGCGAATCCCGAACTCGCCATAGATCACAACTGTCGGTTCATCGCTAAAACACATCCCCGGCTGGATCGGAGTCTTGTTGCCACGCACGAAGTTGGTCCATTCGTGACCATCGAGACCGATCCCGTGCCCTGTGCGATGTGGCAGGCCCGGCACTTTGTAGTCTGGACCAAAACCGGCATCGACGATCACTTTACGCGCAGCCGCATCAACAGCTTCACACGGCGCGCCGACTTTCGCTGCGGCAAATCCCGCATCCTGGGCTTTGCGTTCGAGGTCCCAGATCTGTCGCTGGCGATCGCTCGCCTTACCAAACACAAACGTGCGAGTGATGTCTGACTGGTACCCCTCGATGCTGCAACCACCGTCCATCAGCACGACGTCGCCTTCTTTCAGACGCTGCGGCGTGCTGCTGCCGTGCGGAAACGCCGTGTATTTCCCGAAGCTGACAAAGATACCTCCCGACGTTCCCAGCGCGCGAAACGCTGCCGCACAGTTGCCGGCAAATTCGCCCTGCGTCATTCCTTGGCGCATGCTGTCGCGCGTTGCTTTGTAAGCAACGATCGTGATGTCGTTCGCGATCTGTATCAATGCGATTTCCGCAGGCGACTTGAACATGCGACAACCGGCAGTGATTGGTGTCGCCTCGACAAACTTCAACGCCGGTGCAGCTAGTCGTATACCTTCGTAAAGGAAAAACCTGACACGTTCTTCCATCCCGATGGTTCCCGTGCGTATGCCGCGGTCTTTGAATATTTCAGCGACGCGCTTGTAGGGGCTCTCGTCTTCTTCCCACGTGCGGATGTCAGTTCCCATTTTGATGAGTTCGCGAGCGCGCTCTTCTTCAAACTTCGGACACACCCACGCGATCTCGCCGCGCGCGGGAATCACCATGGCGAACATTCTTTCGCTCGTGCCCCAGCGCATGCCCGTGTAATAAAACATGCTGCTGCCCGGCTCGATATAGATCGCGTCGACACGATGCTCGCGCATCAACTTCTGCGCCTTTTCGATTCGCGCCTGGCGCTCTTCGAGCGTGATGGGGACGACGTTGTCTGTCATCCGGCGTAACTGTCGAATCGCTTCAGATTGCGTGCCTTGCTGTGCATGGACCAACGAGCTGCCGAGCAGCGTCGCTCCGGCCATACCTGCGGACAAACGTAGAAAGTCTCTGCGATCGGTACACATTTTTTGTAAGGCCTCTTTATGTGTTTTGTGTTTGCAGCTTCGTTCCTGATACTTTGTACTTCGACAAGGGGGTGATTGTAAATGTCACGTGGTGGTCACGATCTTCATGGCTCGGCGCCAGACAAGTCGGAAACTGCGCTTCTCTTGATCGACGTCATCAACGACTTCGATTTTCCCGAAGGCGAACAACTGCTGCAACTGGCGATGCCCGTCGGCAAAAACATCGCCGCTCTCAAACAACGAGCCAAAGCCGCAGGCATTCCCGTGATCTACGTGAACGACAACTTCGGCCGCTGGCAGTCGGATTTCAAAAAGATCGTCGCTCACTGCCGCGAAGGTCGCGGCAAGCAGTTCGTCGAGCTGCTGCTCCCGGATGAAGAAGATGATTACTTCGTTCTGAAACCGAAACACTCGGGCTTTTACTCAACCACGCTCGGCCTGCTGCTCACACATCTCGCAGCAAAGAACCTGATTCTCACCGGCATCGCCGGAAACAACTGCGTGCTCTTCACTGCCAACGATGCATACATGCATGACTTCAAGCTCTTCGTTCCTTCCGACTGCGTCGTCTCAAACACCGAAGAGGAAAACCTTCACGCTTTGAAACAGATGGAAACCGTGTTGAAGGCCGACACCACGCCCGGCGCAGAATTGGATCTAAAAGCTATCAGCGGCTAAAATCCCCCGCCAGTGCTTAAACCCTTATGTGCCGTCTTGTGGCTGATCTGTCTTTGGCCCACTGCGAGTGCGCAGAAAGTCCTGCGTTGGGGAGCTGATCCAAGCGGCGGCGCGCCTTACGTTTACGCCGATCCCGCAAATCCCGAGCAATACATCGGTTACGAAAAAGAGATGGTCGACGCGCTCGCCGCTGCAATGGGACGGCGCGCTGAATTTGTTCCGAGCGACTGGGAAACGCTCGTCTCTGCCCTTCAGCGCGGATCGTTCGACGTAATCGTCAACGGCCTCGAGCCCACTGGCGATCGCGCACAGCAAATTCTTTTCAGCAATCCTTATTACATCTTTCAACTTCAACTCACGGTGCGCCGCGACGACGAACGTATCAAATCACTCGACGACTGCAAAAATCGCACGGTGGGAACACTCGGAAACACAGCGGCCTCTCGCCTCCTGCAACAACAAGGCATTCCTTTTCGCAGTTATGCAGATCCAGTCGGTGCATATCGCGATCTCGAGCTGAAGCGTATCGACGCGGTCGTGATGGACGTGCCGGCCGAAGCGTTCTACGCGCGTAACAATTCGAGGTTGAAACCTGCTGGACCACCATTCACGCGCGGTCTTTACGTGATCGGCCTGCGCAAAGGCGACTTCGAGCTGAAATTCGAGGTCGACGCCGCCATCAACAAGATCATCGTCGACGGGACGCTGGAAAATATTCTTAAAAAGTGGGGCCTTTGGAATGAAGCGCAAGCTGAGTTTCAGGGACCGATTCGTGCAGGCACTCAGACCACGGCAAACGTTCAGGAATTCACACCGACCACTTCGACTTTCAACTGGCGTGAAGCACTTTGGCGACTGACGCGCGCTGCTGCTGTGACAGTCGGTATCGCGCTCGGTTCGATGGTCATCGCGGTCGTGTTAGGTTTGCCGCTCGCCGTCGGGCAATGGAAAGGGCCGGCGTGGGTACGTCTCTTCTGCACTTTCTACGTCGAATTCTTTCGCGGCACGCCGGTGCTGGTCCAACTGTTGTTTCTTTACTTCGGCCTGCCCGTGATCGGTATCGCGATGCCGGGTTGGTTGACGGCGCTCGTCGGCCTGGGTTTGAACTACGCGGCTTACGAATCACAAGTCTATCGCGCCGCGCTGGAAGCGATTCCCACGGGACAGTGGGAAGCGGCTTACTCACTCGGCATGAGCCCGGTACTCGCGTTTCGCCGCATCATCCTGCCGCAGGCGTTTCGCATTGCCTTGCCGCCGATGACAAACGACTTCGTGTCGCTCTTCAAAGACACTTCGGTCGCGTTTGCGATCTCTGTTTGGGAGTTGGCGACGGCTTATCGCGAACTCGCCAATGCTTCGGGGCAGTTTCTGCTTCTCGGTCTTGCTGTTTCGGCGTTCTATCTAGCGATGAGCTTGCCGATGGCCCACCTCGCGCGTCTGCTTGAACGACGCCTGCGCGATCGCGCAACGGAACGCGTCGTCGAACAGGAGGCAACGGCATGATCCGCGTCACTGGATTGCGAAAGCGCTTTGGCGAGAACGAGATTCTGAAAGGCATCGATTTCGAAGTGCCGCCACAAACCGTGCTCGGAGTCATCGGCGCGTCAGGTAGCGGAAAGTCGACGCTGCTTCGCTGTCTCAACGGTCTGGAGACGATCAACGGCGGCACCATCGAATGCGACAATGTGCGTCTCGAGGCGGGCCTTTCACACAGCGACTATCGTAAGCGCGTGAAAGATCTGCGACTCAAAGTCGGAACAGTGTTTCAGCACTTTTATCTGTTCCCGCACCTTTCGGTGATCGGAAACATCATTGAAGCTCCGATGCACGTGCTGCACACGCCGAGGACGAAGGCCGAAACTGAGGCGTACGAGCTGCTCGATTCTGTGGGTTTGAAGCAGGCTGCGCGCAGGTATCCGGGGTCACTATCAGGCGGCGAACAGCAGCGAGTCGCTATCGCCCGTGCGCTCGCGATGCACCCGGCGCTGCTGTTACTCGACGAACCGACAAGCGCGCTCGATCCACGCCGGATTCACAGCCTGCGCACGTTGTTGCGCAAGTTCGTGGACCGCGGTCACACAATGATCATCATTTCCCACTCGATGGGATTTCTGGGTGGAGTAGCAGACAGCATTCTCTTTATGGAAGGTGGCTACGCAGTCGAGCATGGACCAACGGAAGAGGTGCTGAAATCACCAAAAGATGACCGGACTAAGGACTTCCTGAAACAGATGTAGTCGCAGATTTTCGCACATGAACGCGGATCAGATCCGCGTTCATCTGCGAAAATCTGCGGCTTAACTCGTAAGGTTTTTAGGCCTCGTGCCGGACAATGTTTCGAGATAGCGCTCAAACCGCGCTCGATCGTCGACGTTCGTGATTCTTGTGCCCAACAAATATCCGTTGGTCATGTATGGACTCGTCAGCCGTTCACATCGCACCGGACTCACTTCCATACCGACCACGCCACCAGGCAGATGCAGCGAGAGATTCAGCCGGTTCGCGCCGCTGCAAAATCTTTCGTCGATGATCGTCGAGGGCAGGACCATCCCGAGTCCGGTCGCGCTGAGATCCTGGGTACGTCCAAGAAAGACGAGAGATGGGTCTGAGTTCTGAACGTCGTTGTCCAAAATCGACAGACTGGCGACAAGCTCAACCTCGCACTTGACCTTGAGCCTGCGCATTCTGCGGCGTTCGATAGAAGAGGCAAGTTTATCCAAGCTGGTCAGTCCAATCGTCGGGTAACTAAGACCGTTTCCAGTTTCCTCAAAACGTCTTTTTATTGTTAAGGCCCTGAGCCTGAGGCCGTGCTCTCCGGCTGGCCAGTAGTAGCACGAAACTATAAATTTGTACATGAAGAGCCTGTGCGAGAACGAGAGCGTTGAGACAGCGACTCCGTCATCTGAGCATTCCTGTTATTTTTCGATTTCCGAATCAGTTAAAAAGCTCAATGCAGCTATAATCCCACTTTCGATTTATGGAATCGAACGACCAGCCCAACCACCGAGCTAAGTTAATAGAAACCCTGCAATTAGCCTACTCCGGCGAGCTCGCGGCCGGCTATGCCTATCGCGGGCACTGGCACTCCGTCAGCGATGCGGACGAAAGGGCTCGGATAAAGACCATCGAAGACGAGGAATGGCATCACCGGAAGCTGGTCGGAGAGATGCTCGAGAGCCTTGGAGCTGGGCCAAACAAAGTGCGCGAAGTTCGGGCGACAGTGATTGGACGTGTTCTCGGGTTTCTGTGTCACGTCAGCGGCTGGTTCGCGCCGATGTACGGTGCGGGCCGGCTCGAAAGCCGCAATATCGTCGAGTACGAAACCGCCGCGCGTCACGCGCTTGGCTGCGGCCGCGAAGATCTCATCGACTGTTTGTTGACGATGGCCGAAGTCGAGTGGGAACACGAGCATTACTTTCGCGCCTGCGTGATGCGTCATCGTTGGGCCAAGACGTTTTCCATCTGGCCCGAGCCACCGCCAAAGGAAACTATTAGAAGGTCTATGAACAAGATTCTACCGCTGCCCCTGCTCCTGGTCGCACTCCTGCTTCTGCCCTTATCTCTTTCGGCCCAGACGCCAAACAAAAAACTCGCCGCGGAAGTAAAAGCGGAGTTTCTTCACGCCTGGAACGGCTACAAGAAATACGCGTGGGGACACGACGATCTGAAACCACTCTCGAAGACGTATCACGACTGGTATCCGCAACCACTTCTGATGACTCCGGTCGATTCGCTCGACACGATGATCATCATGGAGATGGACGATGAAGTCGCGACAACGAAACAGTACATCCTCCAAAACCTCTCATTCGATAAAGACATCGAGGTGCAAAACTTCGAGATCACGATCAGGCTTCTCGGCGGTTTGCTCACCAACTACCAACTCACCGGCGATAAACGCTTTCTCGATCTCGCAGAGGATCTCGGCAATCGACTCCTGCCGGTTTTCGAGTCGCCAACCGGTCTGCCGTATCGCTACGTCAACCTGAAGACCGGCAAAGTAAGCAAGCCGGTCAGTAATCCTGCAGAAACAGGAACGCTAATCATTGAGTTTGGCACGTTGAGTAAGCTTACCGGCAAACCGATCTTCTACGACAAGGCAAAACGCGCGCTGGTTGAAACTTACAACCGGCGTTCGAAGATCGGGCTGGTCGGTGAATGGATCGATGTTGAGAAAGGCACATGGACCAACACTGACAGTCACATCAGCGGCGCGATCGACAGTTATTACGAGTACCTGCTGAAATGTTCGTTGCTCTTCGGCGATCCGGACTGCAAACGCATGTGGAACGACAGCATCTCCGCCGTCAACAAATACCTCGCCGATGAGTTTGACGGTGAGCTATGGTACGGCCATGCAGACATGAACACCGGCGCACGACGCGCCACTACGTACGGCGCGCTCGACGCGTTCTTTCCCGCGATGCTTGCGTTGTCAGGAGACTTGAAGCGTGCAGAGCGTTTGCAGGACTCGTCGTTCAGAATGTGGAACCACGCCGGCATCGAGCCGGAGGAGTTTGATTATCGCGCGCGGAAGATCGTCTCACCCGGTTATCCGCTGCGCCCTGAGATCGTCGAGTCGACGTACTACCTGTATCGCTACACGAAAGATCGCAAGTACCTGCTGATGGGTGAGAAGCTCTGGAGAGATTTCGTGAAGCACTGCCGCACGGAGGATGGTTACGCGGCGCTTAAGAGCGTGGTGACAAAAGAGAAGAACGACTCGATGCAGAGCTTCCTCTTCGCGGAAACTTTCAAATACTTCTACCTGCTCTTCTCACCACCGAGCGCGCTCGACTTCGACAAGGTGATCTTCAATACCGAGGCTCATCCAATTCGCAGGACCTGGTAGAGCCACAAAAAGGGCACAAAGGGGGTTTTCACATTTACTTTTTGTATCTTTTGTGCTTTTTTGTGGCTCATGAAACACCTAATCCTTACCTCGCTAATCCTGGTCTTCGCATCGCAACAAACTCCGACTGTCATAAATCGCGAAGACGCCGATCTTCAAGTGGTCAAGTTTACGTGGACCAAGTTTCGGCAGAACGGCGATCTCATTCATGGTGTGCAGGATCCCGGCCCACCGATGAATGAGCCAATATCGATCAAACCGCCGGAACGGAAGAACGAGCCTAATGAAATAAAGAACCGGAGGGACATGCAGGAGCGACGCGCGGAGATGAACAACGCGCAGGCAAATGCAGCGCAATCCGCCGAGCGGCAGCACGACCACTACCTGCTTCATCTTGAAGTTAAGAATGTCGGTACCAACACGATCAAGAGCATGGTGTGGGAGTATCAGCCGGCTGCGGAGACCGCCAACTATGATTTGACGCAGTACGTTTGCATGATGAAAGCGAAGCCAAAGGAGACCAAAAAGTTCGAGCTGATTAGTCCATCATCCCCTGTGAAAGTGGTGAGTGCCGACAAGAAGGGTGAGGGCAAAGTCGTTATCAACCGGATCGAGTACGCCGACGGATCGATCTGGAAGCGCAAAGGCTGGTCCATCATCATCCCACCGGAGACGATGTCCGCAATGAAGAACGGGGAATGCTTTAAGTTTTAAAAGAATTTAGCCGCAGATGAACGCGGCTAAATTCAGTTCGACTACTTGTAATCCACGCCTAAACTCTCAAACAGAAACGCATAAATATCACGCTGCTGCTCGATCGCCTTCGTCGTGTTGCTGGCGCCGTGCGCCGATTTGGTATCGATACGGATCAGGATCGGGCTCGAACCACCCTGTCCGGCCTGTAACGCCGCCGCGTACTTGTAGTTGTGCGCAGGAACGACGCGATCGTCGTGATCGGCAGTGGTAATCAATGTCGCCGGATACTTCGTGCCCGGCTTGATGTTGTGAATCGGCGAGTAAGCGTAAAGCGCTTTGAACTCCGCTTCGTTCGCTTCACTCGAACCGTAGTCAGCGACCCAGTTCCAGCCAATCGTGAACTTCTGGAAGCGCAGCATGTCCATCACACCTGCCTGCTCGATCACCGCGCGGAACAGTTCCGGACGTTGATTCGAGACAGCGCCGACGAGCAATCCGCCATTTGAACCACCCTGAATAGCAAGCCTGTTTGGCGACGTGTACCTGTTTGCGATCAGCCATTCGGCCGCCGCAATGAAGTCGTCAAAAACATTCTGCTTCTTCAGTTTTGTTCCGGCCTCGTGCCACTTCTCGCCGTACTCGCCGCCACCGCGGATGTTTGCCATTGCATAGACCACGCCCTGTTCCAGCAGCGCCAGTCGAGATGCGCTGAACGTCGGAGCCTGTACAACGTTGAAGCCACCGTAACCGTAAAGCAGTGTCGGATTGTTTCCGTCGAGCTTCAGTCCTTTCTTATAGACCATGAACATCGGCACGCGCGTACCGTCTTTGCTGTTGTAGAAAACCTGCTTCGTTTCATAGTTGTCGGATTTGAAGCCCGGAATCTCTACCTCGCGGAAGACCGTCGATTTTTGTGTCGCGATGTCGTACTTGTAGATGGTGCCTGGGAAATTGAACGACGTGAAACTGTAGAAGACGTACTTGTCGTCGTTCAGACCGCCGAAGCCGCCTGCGGTCCCGACACCCGGCAACTTGATTTCATTCTCGAGCTTGCCGTTGAGACTAAACACATAGGCGCGTGTCGCTACGTCTTTTCGGTACGAAGCGAAAAGCTTGCCACCGGCCGTGCCCGTGCCCTGCAAAGGTTCGGCTCTCTCCGGAAGAATCTCCTTCCAGTTTTTCTCGTCCGGGTTCTTCGGATCGACGAGGACGACTTTGCCGTTCGGCGCATTTCTGTTAGTGCGGATCAAAAACTTGTCGTCGACATTTTCGATGACGCCGTAGCTGTCGTTGCTGATTTCGCTAATGATGGGCGAGAACTTTGTCTCGTTCTTCGACAGATCTTTGTAGTAAAGCGCGTTGCCTTGTTTGCCTTTGCCGCGTTCGGAGATCGTGAGAATCGCGAACCGCTCATCTTCGGTCGTGCCAACGTTATGAAAACGCTGTGGGTTCGCCTTGTCTTCGTAAATCACGACGTCTTCTGACTGCGGCGTACCGACCTTGTGGAAGTAGACGGTTTGGAATTCGTTCTTGCTGCTGAGTTCCTTACCCTTTTCCGGCTCGGGATATCGGCTGTAGTAAAAGCCATTGCCCTGCCATGCAACACCCGACTTCGACCACTGGATTTCGTCCGACAGTTTCTGGCGCGAATCAACTTCCATAACGTGGAGCGTGACCCAGTCAGATCCGCCTTGCGAGATGCCGTACGCGACATACTGGCCGTCCTTTGACAGCGAGAACGCGCTCAACACCGACGTGCCATCTGTCGAGAACTTGTTTGGATCGAGAAAAACTTCAGGCGTGCCATTCACACCCTTTTGAATGTAGTAAACGTTCTGATTCTGAAGTCCGTCGTTCTTCGTGAAGAAGTAGGTTTCACCACGACGAAACGGCGCCGAGATACGCGGATAATTGTAGAGCTCGGTCAAACGGGCTTTCAGTTTTTCGCGATAAGGGATCTTTTCGAGGTAGGCGAACGTCACGCGGTTCTGGTCTTCGACCCAGGCTTTTGTCTCGGCGGAGGTTTCGTCTTCGAGCCAACGATAAGGATCTGGGACTTTCGTGCCGAAGTAATCGTCAACGTGCTCAACCTTCTTCGTAGGTGGATAGACGAGCTTGCTGCCGTCTGTGGTTGAACGCGGGGCTGCGCCCGCAGACCCGCTCGGCGCGGCGACGCTCTGCGCGCCCGCGCGGTGCAAAAACGGGGCGACAGCGGAGAGCGTAAGAACGGCAGCCACACACAAAAAGGCAAAGATGTTTCGGATTTTATCCATATCTCTATCTCCGGAGGGCAGGAATTTGAAGTGGTACTTTAATGGAAGTGGGCTCCAACTTCAAATCGGGAGTAGTTAGCCGCAGATAAAC
>JBIOUJ010000306.1:0-22414 GCA_044867025.1 Pyrinomonadaceae bacterium
CAGTGTTGCCAACAGGTGTGACAAGGCCGAGGCCCGTAATCACGACACGACGTGTCAAATTAAAACTCCTTCTTTAGCCGCAGATTTTCGCAGATGAACGCGGATCAGATCCGCGTTCATCTGCGAAAATCTGCGGCTAAAGAAGGAGTTTTAATTTGACACGTCGTGTCGTGATTACGGGCCTCGGCCTTGTCACACCTGTTGGCAACACTGTCGAAGACACGTGGACTGCGCTGATGCATGGGCGCAGCGGCGCCGACTATATCAAGAAGTTTGACGCCGAGAGGTTTTCAGTCAGATTTGCCTGCGAAGTTAAAAACTTCGACCCACTAACATTCATCGCTAAGAAAGAGGCGCGCAAGATGGGCGCCTTTATTCATTATGCGATCGCGGCGTCCATCGAAGCGATGGCCGACAGCGGCATCAAGATGACGCCCGAAGGCAAGTTTCCCGACGACATCGCGGAGAATGCAGGCACCTACATCAGTAGCGGCATCGGCGACTTCTGGGCCATCGAACGCGAGCACTCGAAGCTCCTCGACGATGGACCAGATCGTGTTTCTCCGTTCTTTATCGTTTCCGCGATCGTGAACCTCGCCGCCGGGCAGGTCTCGATTCGTTTCGGTGCGAAGGGACCAAACTCAGCCACGGCGACGGCCTGTGCCGCAGGTGCACACGCTATCGGCGACAGCTTCAAGATCATTCAGCGTGCCGATGCAGACATAATGATCTGTGGTGGCGCGGAATCGGCGATCACGCCGATGAGCATCGCCGGGTTTGCGTCGATGCGAGCGCTGTCGACCAACAACGACGATCCGCTACACGCGTCGCGGCCGTTTGAGCGAGACCGCGACGGTTTCGTGATCGGCGAAGGCGCAGGGATCATGATTCTGGAAGAGTTGGAATCGGCGAAGCGAAGGGGCGCACGGATTTATGCTGAGATTGTGGGTTACGGTGCTGCCGCCGACGCGTTCCATCTCACGATGCCTGATGAGACAGGCTCGGGTGCCAGACGCGTCATGCAAAAGACGCTGAGAGATGCGGGCGTTCGCCCCGACCAGGTGGGTTACATCAACGCCCACGGAACTTCGACGCCTTACAACGACAAGTTTGAAACAAAGGCGATCAAGGACACGTTTGGCGAGCACGCATACAAGCTCGCCGTCAGCTCGACGAAGTCGATGACGGGCCATTTGTTGGGTGCCGCCGGCGGTATTGAAAGCGTGTTCAGTGTGCTGGTGCTGCATCGCAACATCCTGCCGCCGACGATCAACTACGTGAATCCCGATCCCGACTGCGATCTGGATTACGTTCCGAACGAACCTCGCGAAGCACGAGTCGATTACGTGCTTTCCAACAGCTTCGGGTTCGGAGGCACGAACGCGGCGTTGTTGTTTAAGAGGTACGAAGAGTAATGAAGATCGTAGTGATGATGAAGCAGGTCGCGAACAAGGATGCGATCCTGCGGATTAACAAAGATGCGACGTGGATCGAGGAGGGCGATCTCTCGTTCGAAGTGAGTGAGTCGGACGGCTACGCGCTCGAGGAAGCGTTGCGTGTGCGCGAGAAGCTCGGCGGTGAAGTCGTTGTTTGTTCGATGGGCCCGCAGCGCGTGAAGAGCGTCATCAAAGACGCGCTCGCACGCGGCGCCGATCGCGCGATTCATGTCGCCGGCGACAACCTCACGCATCTCACGCCCTACACCGCGGCGCAAGTGCTGGCCGATGCGATTCGCGATGAAAAACCCGATCTGGTCATGACGGGATTGCAGTCAGACGATTATGGCTACGGCCAAACTGGCGTGATCATGGCCGAGCTTCTCGGTTTGCCGCACGCGACGATCGTGATCGAACTCGACGCTCAGGCAGACAAACTCCGCGTCAAGAGAGAACTGGAAAGCGGCTGGTACCAGTGGTACGAGATGCCGACGCCCAGCTTGCTGACGATCCAGTCGGGCATCAGCCAGATTCGTTATGCGACGCTGAAAGGAATCATGGCGGCGAAGAAGAAGGAGATTAAGGAAGTCACGCCTTCTGCGGAGCTTGTCGGGCGTCCTTCGCATCAACGCGTCGAGAAGATCTACCTGCCGCAGAAGCAGAAGCAGACACAAATGCTTGGCAACGGCGACGCTAAGGCGGGCGCGGCGGAATTAGCTCAAAAATTGCATGTTGAGGCGAGAGTTTTTTAGCACGGATAACACGGATGAGTAGCGGAATACTGGTTTTCATTGAGCATAAAGGTGGAGTCGCGAACCGTAGCTCGATCGAGGCGATCGCGGCTGGACAGGCGCTCGGAGGCGAATTGCAGCAGCCGGTGACGGCGGTCGTGCTGGGTGCGGACGTTTCCGGGTTGGCGCAGGAGTTTGCGGCCTACGATGTTGCGAAAGTAATTGCTGCGACGAACCCGAAGTTGGCTGATTACACGCCGGATGCGTATGCGGATGGCATGGAGCAGATCGTCAAGCAGCTCGATCCGGGTTTTGTTTTTCTGACGCACACGTACCAGGTACGCGACTTCGCCCCCAAACTGGCTGCCCGTTTCGGGAAGTCGCTGATCAGCGACTGCATTCGCGCGAAGGCCGATGGCGGGAAGATTGGGTTCACAAGAAGGATCTTTCTCGGAAAGCTCGATGCCGACGTCGTGTCGGATGGTGCGCCGCCGGTGTTCGCGACTTTTCAGACCGGAGCTTATCGTCCGGACAATGCGAAGAAAGGCAGCGGCGCGGCGGTTGAAAATGTAGCGGTCGAGATTGGCGACGTGCGCATGGTGCCCGAGCCGCCGTTCCAGGAAGCGAAGCAGGCCGTGGATCTCACGAAGGCTGAAGTGATCGTCGCTGTGGGACGCGGGATCAAGAGCAAAGACAATCTCGCGCTGGCAGAAAAGTTGGCGGAAGTGCTGGGCGGCGATCTCGCTGCGTCGCGTCCGATCTGCGACGCCGAATGGTTACCGATCGATCGCCAGATCGGATCGTCTGGACAGACCGTAGCGCCCAAGCTCTATGTCGCGCTCGGTATTTCCGGCGCCATTCAGCATCTCGTGGGAATGAAAAACTCAGGCACGATCGTCGCGATCAATAAAGATCCCGAAGCACCGATTTTCGACATCGCAGACTACGGGATCGCCGGGGATTTGTTCGAAGCAGTCCCTGTGTTGACTGAGGAAATCAAGAAGATCAAGGGCATCTCTTAATCCGCAGTTTTATCTGTGTCATCTGTGTACCGCTTTTTGTAGCTCGCCCACGACCTCCTCGGGTTTCCACTCATTCCCGCTGTAAATCTTCGCGACCTTACCTTCGGGATTCACGATCACTGTCCTCAACGCGTGAATGATCTGGTCCTTCTCAGGGAAATACGTCAGACCAAAATACGTCGCAATCTCCTTCACCTGCTCCACCGATCCCCCAGCGAAATCCCAGTGCGCGAACGTCTCGTTTTGATAGCGCTCAGTGTGCGCCGCGCCGTAACTGCGCAATACCTTCGGCGTGTCGTACGCGGGATCGATGCTGACGCTCAATAGGTGCGTCTTCGCATACAATTCCGGGTCTTTCCCCAACTCGCGATCGATCTGCGCGAAGTTGTTGCTCATCAGTGTGCAGTAATCGGGCACCGGGCAACGCGTGTAAATAAACGTCAGCAACAACGCTTTGCCGCGATAGTTGTGAATGCGAATCTCGCGGTCGTCCTGGTTGCGGAGCGTGAAGTTCGGAACTTCGTCACCTTCCTTCGCAATGACCGCTGCGGGCATGCCGGTCGGATTTGAACTCTGTCTCGTAATGATCAGCTCTTCAAGCCACGAATGCGAACCATCCACGACCAGCGTCGCCGTAACCTGATCGTCCGGCGCAAGGATTTGCAGGTCTGGTTGACTCGGCACGGTGAACGGCATCGTCATCGCAGGCATATAGCCTTTGATGTCTTCGTGAGAGATCGTCACCAGGGACTTCTCCTTTTCG
This sequence comes from Pyrinomonadaceae bacterium, assembly GCA_044867025.1. Lineage (GTDB taxonomy): Bacteria > Acidobacteriota > Blastocatellia > Pyrinomonadales > Pyrinomonadaceae > PSRF01. Next base: position 3,953 of record JBIOUJ010000306.1, read on the forward strand.
ACGGCGACGACTTTGCCTTTCAGTTCGTAGCGCTTCTCGTTTGCTTTATTTCGACGGCAGGAACTCGCAACGCAAACACACATCAATAACAGTGCTCCACATATGCGTAGAAACTCTTTTGTGCCTCTTTGTGGCTTCATTTCGTGGAAATTTGTAGCTGGAGTTGTGCGTCGTAGAGACGTTGATAGGTCCAGTAGTTGGACATCACCTTGTAAACGTAGTCTCGCGTTTGCGTAAACCCGATTTCGGGAACGTAGCGATCGGGCTCGTTCGAGCGCGCGCGGCCGATCCATCGGGCGAGATTGTCCGCGCCGCCGTTGTAAGAACCCGCGACGGCCTGCGGCTGGTTCGGAAACTGCTGAAACAAATTCGCGAGGTACTGCGAGCCGAAAAGAATCGCCGTGTCGGCGTTGTAGAGATCGTCCTGATCGAAATCGGTGAGCTTGAGTTGCGTGGCGACCTCGGTTGCGGTCGAGGCGATGAACTGCATCATTCCGCGCGCGGCCGCGACGGACTTCGCGTCTGCCTGGAAGCGCGATTCCTGTCGCGCGATCGAGAGCACGAACCTCGGATCGATCTTGCGTGACGTCGCGTGCTTCAAGAGCGATTCGCGAAAGGGCACTGGGTAGAGCAGCTCCAGCATATCGCGTGGAGCCAGCTCGATTACGTAATCCGGCGGCATTGATTTCCAGAGTTGCTCGCCGAAACGCACGGCGCGGTTTGGGAGACCGGCGCGCAGTGACAGCACGGCGATGGTGTAATCCTCGTCAGACAGGGTCGCGCTATTGTTGGAAGGGCGCTTAGCCAGCAATTCGGGAAGTGCTTCGTCGTAAAGACCGAGCAGCAGGAGATTGTCGGCGATTGAATCTGAATTCGTGCTGAGAGAGAGCTTCGTAAACTTCGGCCAGCGGTAAACACCCATGACGTCGTAGATTGATTTCAAGGTCCGCAAAATATCCGCCCGAATCTGCGGATCGTTGGTGAGTCTCAAAGCCTTTTGCAGGTCTGGCGCTTGTCCGCCGAGGATACCCGAACTGCGCTGCAAGGCGTATTCGGCCGAGCGCAGCATATTAAGACGGTTTCTGACGAGTGACCGTGACTTATTGTTGTCCGCCAGTAGCGATAGTCTTTGCGTCGCACGCCATCCGTAATACTCATTGCGACCATCCGGGATCGATAAGTAGCCGGTGATCGCTTCCTCGAATTGGCCGAGCTGCTCGAGAGCGTACGCGCGGAGAAATGTTACTTCGGCGGAAGTTGTGCCGCCGGGCACCTTCGTGCCACCGAGGTCAGAAAACTTCAGCAGCTCGTCCGCGTCGCGCACGACTGTGGCCCAAGCTTGCTGGGCCATGTGTATGCGAAGCTGTGCAAACAATGCGAGCGCTTCGCCTATATTGTTCTTGAAGTGCGCGCGTGTTTGTTGCATCCAGCCCAGCGCTTCCGGATAGCGCCCGGCCTCGTGCAAGGCGTCAATCAGGTTCAGATACGTTCGTTCAGGATTTGGCGCATCGGGGAAACGGTCGATGAAGAGCTTGTAAGCTGCGACGGCGTCGTCAGTACGCTTCATGCGGTTGTAGCTGGAGCCAATGAAGCCGAGCGCATCGCGTGCGCTGGACGATTGCGGGTACGAGTCGAAGACCTTCTGAAAGAGTTTGATTGCGTCCTCGTACTTACTTTCGGAATAAAGAGTTCTGGCGATTTGAAACGTGGCGTTTGGAACAGTTGTGCTTTGCGGAAACCGATCGACAACAGCCTGATAGTGAAACCTCGCGCCCGCGAAGTCTCGATTAAAGTGGTAAACAGATGCGCGCAACAGGTGTTCGGCTTCGGTGAGATTCGCCTGCGACGATGTGTCGAGTGAGTCGAGCTGTCGAACGGCTTCGAGTGCGAAGTCGTCCGGACGCGAAGCATCCGGCATCTGCATGACGAGTTTTGTAAAGACATCACGCGCTTCAACGAGTTTTCCGGCTTTGACGTAAGCTCCACCCATCAGAGCCGCGCTCTTTCGAGCGACTGGAATGTTCTTCGAGAGCGTCAACGGCTTCGCCGCGTTTGCAGCCGACTGGAAATCACCGCTCTCAAAGAAACTCTCGCTCAATCTTAGGGTCGCGGTTTCGAAGAGTAGACTCGACGGTGCGGTTGATACGAGTTGTTGTAAACGCTCGCGCTCGAGCACGAGGTCGCCGGTCGCGCGCGCGAGCCGGGCGAGGCGCCAGAGCGCGTATTGTTTGAGCCTGGAGTCGTTTGCCGCAATGGCCTGGTAGTTTGCGGTTGCGCTCGCGACGTCTCCGGTTCGCTCGGCGATGCGGCCGAGAAGATATTCGTAATTTCTTTCACGAAAGACTGGATCGTTGCGAAGCTTGTTGATCTCGGATTGAGCTGTCTGCCAATCTTGTGACTCGACAGCAGCGACAATGCGGTCTGAAGACTGTGCTGCTACGGGAAAGGCAAGCGCCAGTAAAAGTAAAAGACTCGCGAATCTCATGTCTGTGATTATAATGAAGCCAAGCCACAAAAAGGCAAAAAGATGATTGTCGAAAATATTAAAGCAGGACCAGCGCGGTTGCTTGAGGCTGCATCGCTGGCGGGCAGGATCAAGCAGGAGGTTCGCGCGGAAGTCGAGCGCATGCAGGCGCAGCGCCCGTGTTTGGCCGCGGTGCGTGTCGGCGAGGATCCGGCGTCGGCGGTTTACGTCAGGAACAAGATTCGCGCGTGCGAAGAGGTTGGCATACGGTCCGAACATCACGCGCTGCCGGAATCGACCACGACTGCGGAGTTGCTCGAGCTGATCCAATCCTTGAATGTGCGTGGCGACGTAGACGGGATTTTGACGCAGCTTCCGTTGCCTGCCGGGATTGATGAGACAGCGATTATCGACGCGATCGATCCGGCGAAGGATGTCGACGGTTTTCATCCCGTTAATGTCGGAAGGCTGGCGCAGGGGAGACCGGTCTTCGTGCCATGCACGCCGGCCGGAGTGATCGAGCTGCTGGACGACACCGGGATCGAAATACGTGGGGCGAACGTATGTGTCGTCGGTCGCAGTCAGATTGTTGGACGTCCGATGGCGCAATTGCTGTTGCAGAGAGATGCGACGGTCACGATCTGTCACTCACGCACTCGCGATCTCGCAGCGGTTACGCGCAGCGCGGACCTGCTGGTTGTTGCAATCGGAAGAGCAGGGTTCATTCGTGGCGAGCACATCAAACCGGGCGCGACGGTGATCGATGTGGGAATGAATAAAGTCTCTGATCCTCTGTTGGTTCGCTCGCTCTTCGGCAGCGACGCGGCGAAGCGATTGGAGGTCGTGGAAAAACGCGGCTTCACGCTCGTCGGTGACGTTCATCCGGCCGAAGCCGCCCGTATTGCAGGCAGGCTGACGCCTGTGCCGGGCGGTGTCGGTTTACTTACTGTTGCGATGTTGATGAAGAACACTTTGAAGGCCGCGAGTTTGCGACGGCACTAGCATGTTACGCGTCGGCCTAACAGGATCTATTGCTGCTGGCAAGTCGTTCGTCGCGTCGGTGTTTGAAGAGCTCGGGTGTCATGTAGTTGACGCGGATCAAACCGCGCGCGAAGTCGTTATGCCGGGCACGCCGGGTCTGAAGGCGCTCACCGAGGCTTTTGGTGAAGAAGTTCTTAACCCGGACGGTACGCTAAATCGAAAACAGTTGGGTGCTGTGGTTTTTGCGGATGAGAGTCAGCGCCAGCGTCTGAACCACATTCTTCATCCATTCATCATTGCGCGACAGGACGAGATCCTCAGTGAATGGGAAAAGGAGGATCCTCAGGGCATCGGCATCGTCGATGCGGCGCTGATGATTGAATCGGGGGGCTACCGGCGGTTTGATAAACTGATCGTGGTCCATTGTCGTCCGGAGGTGCAGCTCGAACGCCTGATGCTTCGCGACAAACTCTCACGCGACGAAGCGCAGCGACGGATCGATTCGCAGATGCCGCAGGAAGAGAAGCAAAGGTTTGCTGACTATTTGATCGATACTTCGGATGGATTCGAACCGACCAGAGCCCAAACCTTCCGTGTATTTGAACAATTGAGGGCCACAGGTTTACGCGGATAAGTGCAGATTTTATCCGTATTAATCTGTGAAATCGGTGGCTAAAAACTATGTTCCGACATTCACGTTTTTCCGTTATTTGCTCGCTTCTCCTGGCGATATGCCTGACTCACACGGGTTGTTTTACCGCCAACGAGCCTTCGACCTACTACGGAAAAGTCGTGCCTCCGAAAGCGCAGGAGTTTCGCTGGAGCAATGGCGGGCTGCCGCAGACATTCGATCCCGCGTTTGCCGCAGCACCGCCTGACACCGACGCCGTACGAGCGCTCTTCGAAGGACTCACCGATTACGACCCACGCACGCTGGCGCCCGTCCCCGCCGTCGCGACGCGCTGGGAGTCGTCACACGAAGGCCGCGTCTGGACTTTTTACCTGCGAGACAACGCGCGCTGGTCCAATGGCGAAAAAGTGACCGCCGCAGACTTCGTTCGCGCCTGGGAGCGCACGCTCAAGATCGGACCACTCGCTCCACACACCGAGCTACTCTCGAATATTGAAGGCGCCACACCAACAACACCCGCGCCACATCAATTCGGCGCTCGCGCAATCAACGAACACACTTTACAGGTCACGCTGCACCAGCCCGACGACAGTTTCCCCTCACTCGTGGCACATCCCGTATTCCGCCCGGTGAAAGTCGCCGATGCCGATAGCACGGACCGTCTCGAGTCGCACGAGTTGATCTCAAACGGCGCTTTCCATCTATCAGCAACCAAAACGGACAAAGTCGAACTCGAACGCGCGAAGACCTACTGGGACGACGCGTCTGTCGCGCTGGATCGCGTCACGTTTGTGAATACGACTGACGCCGAAGACGCTCTCTCGGCTTATCAGGCCGGCGAGATCGACGCGATCACAAACGCGCCTTTCGAGCCGCTGGCTTTGAAGCTCCTGGCGCCTTACAAAGATTTCCGCCGTTCGACATACGGAGCGTTGACTTATTACCGCTTCAACACTGCACGTGAACCCTTCGACGACGTGCGTGTGCGCGAGGCACTTGCGCTGGCAATCGATAGAGAGCGCGTCAGCCGCGACGATCTCGGCGGCGCGACCGAACCCGCCGGAAAGTTTCTTCCCGAAGCGATGTCGGGAGAAAAGCCCGTCGTGGATAAGACGGAGTTGCTCGAATACGACGTCAACAAAGCTCGCGAACTGCTCGCCGAAGCGGGTTATCCGGACGGCGAGGGATTTCCGGTGATCCATCTGTTGATAAATCGGAACGAGCAGCAGCGAATAGTCGCACAGTCGATCGCGGCGATGTGGCGATCGGCACTCAATATCGAATCTGAGATCGTGATCCGCAATTGGGACGAGTACGAAGCCGCGATGGACGCTGGTGATTACGATGTTGTGCGCCGTGGAATCGTCATGCAGACGAGCGACGAACTGATCAATCTGCGGATGCTGTTCGAGCGGGACGCGCGTGAAGTACCGTCGCCGTCGCCGAGCCCGGAAGGTGCGACATTGGCGGCGAAGCCTCCGCCTCCGGAGAAGATTGTTATCGAGTCGGAATCGCAGGCGTTAAAGAACCTTACGGCGATGCCGATCTATTTCGCGTCGTCGTACTCGCTCGTGAAGCCGTACGTGTCGGGCTTTGATTCGAATGTGTTGGATGTGCCGTCGTTGAAGAAGACGCGCATGGATACGAACTGGACGCACCCGTGATTCTCGACGCTGCCAAAATCGTTTCCGCAGGCGGCGTGATCGCTTTTCGCACCGATACTTTTTACGGGCTCGGCGCCGACCCATTCAACGCCCACGCAGTCGCCAAAATAAGAGAATTGAAAGGAAGGGAAGAGAACAAACCCATCCTCTTGCTGCTCTCCGATGCAAGCATCGCGGATCGCTGTATCGCCGACGTTTCGGAAGCGTTTGAAGAGGTTGCGAGGAAGTTCTGGCCCGGACCGCTGACGATTGTTGGAACGGCGGTGCCGGCACTACCTTCAGAGATTACAGCAGGGACGGGAACTGTCGGTGTTCGCGTTCCGGCAGACAATGATGTTCGCGATCTCGTTCGCGCGTGTGGAGGGGCGCTAACTGCGACGAGCGCAAATCCGTCAGGACGAGAACCCGCGCGTTCGGCACAACAAGTGCGCAACTACTTTCCCGAAGGTATCGATCTGGTGATTGATGGTGGTGAAGTTACTGCAACCGAACCCTCGACCGTGCTCGATATAACCACATCACCTCCGTACGTAATCCGCGAAGGGGCAATCCGTGTTAATCCGTGGCTACTGTCAAATTCTTGACGAAGCCCCAGTCGCCACTCGCATTCACCTGAATATTCCCCACGTTCTTCTTCGCGATCACGATATTCGACTGGTACCACCACGGGAATACAGGCACATCGCGACTCACGATCTCCTGAATTTTCACGTACAGCTCCCGCGCCCTTTGGCGATCGAACGTGTTCACTGCTTCGTCGATAAGCGAATCGAGCTCCTTGTTGCTGTAACGGCTGCGATTGCGTGAGGTTCTCGTCTCCGTTGGTATCTCAGAAGTCGCAAACAGGTCTTTGTAAAAAATCGGATCCTGATTACCGCCGACCCATTGCGAGTAAGCGATTTGGAAGTTGCCCCGTCGCAGCTCAGTCAACAACGTATTTATCTCGGGAGTCTGGATCTCCACGGGAATGCCGACTTCCTTCAGAGAATTCTGCACCACACCCGCATACTGCCGCCCGGCAATACTGCTTCCCGAAACTTTATAGAACACCGGCTTATCGAATCTCATTCTTGGACCATCACCGTCCGGGTCTCGGAAACCCGCTTCGTCCAGAAGCCGCTTCGCCATCGCGGGATCGTACGAGTAAGTCTGGCCCGGAGAATAGGCCCACGACTCTTCCGGAAGGATCGAGTTGGCGATCTTTCCAAAGCCCAGCAGTAAGTTCTTTATCAGACTCGACCGGTCAATCGCATATGCAATAGCCTGGCGGACCTTGTGGTTGTCCATCGGTGGCGACGACGTATTGAACGTCAATAGAATCAAGTTTGAACCTTGAAAAGCCTTAACTTGAAGATTTGGATCCTGTTCGAGCCGCTTCACCGCGTCCGGTGAAAGACTCGTCGGCATCGGCGCGATGTCAACCCTGCCTGCCTGCAATTCTGCCTGGAGTGCATTCATGTCCGAGATGACGCGAACGCGAACATGTTGTAGTTTCGGCGCACCTTCCCAGTAATCAGGAAATGCTTCAACGTCACAAACCTGCTGCGTGTTGTCGTAACGAATAAACTTGAACGGACCGCTGCCGATCGGGTGTGTTTTTTGTGACTCGTAACTGTCTTTCGGAATGATCGCGATCGGAACGAGGTTCGAGAGCAGGCCGACCCATGGCTTCGACTGCGTTATGACAATAGTGCGAGCATCGGGCGCCTCGACGCTCTTTATGTAGCTGCGTTTATCTGCTCCGGCTCCTTCATAAAAACTCGCCGACTTCCCAAAGTTGCTGGAGAAGACAAGATCGAGCGTGTACTTAACGTCCGCGGAAGTGAGCGGTCGCCCGTCGTGGAATTTCACGCCGTCGCGAAGGGTGAACGTGTGAGTCAGACCATCGTCGGAGCGTTTGATATCTGAAGCAAGCTCACCCGTGTAGTCGAACTTCTCATCTTTCTTCACGAGCGTATTGAACATCAGCACGCGAACTCGTTCGCTGGCGGCGTCGACCGTTGCTGCTCCGATCGGATCGATGCTGCCGATGTTGTCGCCGAGCGCGATTACGAACGCGTCACTGCGACGGCGGCAGCCGAACGGAAAGATCATCAGACAGATGAGAACTGCTACGAGAATTAACTTGCTCGTGCTCACTTAACAGTGCCTCCGTAGACGTAGTTGAGCTTGGAATTCAGTCTAAGCACTTCATCCGAGAGCTGTTGAAGACGGTCCAGATCCAGCGGCAGCGGCGATTCAACGATTGTCTTTGTCCTTGCTATTCGATCGAGAGACTCTTTGATGCGTGTTTGCGATATTTGTCCGTCTTTCGCCGCTGCCAGCAGCCCTTGATAGCCGCGCTGGATCTTGTCTGGCGACGCGCAGATCAGGAGCATGTCTTCACCCGCCTTCATAGCGCGAACGGACGCGTCCTCGATTTCACAGTGACGGGCGATTGCTCCCATCTCGAGATCGTCGGTGACGACCAGATGTTTGTAGCCGAGCTCCTCGCGCAGAAGTTTCGTAACGATGTTGTAGTTCAGCGACGCTGGTTCAAGCAGACCGCCCGTGATTTCTTCTCGGATGTCGATGTTGGGAAACCCGCCATGGCTCACCATCACGCAGCGAACGCGATCGTCGCGTCGCTGGAAGAGCTCGATGTAGGGAGCGAGATCCTGGGCGATTAGATCGTCGTGAGAGAGTTGGACGACCGGCATCTCTTCGTGTGAATCAACTTCGCCTGCGCCGATTCCTGGAAAGTGCTTCAAACAGCCAACCATACCGGTGCCTTGCAGTCCGCGCATGTAGACAGTCGTGTAGCCGAGCACTTCGCCGGGCGATCGTCCGAACGAGCGTGAATAAAGACCGTTCGAAAGCAGATCGCGATCCTCGGTCATGATCGACATCACGGGCGCGAAGTTCAGGTTGAAACCGAGCATTCGCAGCACTTCGCCGGTGATTCGCCCGAGCGCGCGCGCCGCAGCGAGGTCGCCGTGCTGGCGAATCGTGCGCGCCGAAGGCATCGGCGTGAAGATCCTGCGTAGCCGGTCAACCAACCCGCCTTCCTGATCGATGCCGAGAAGTGGTGGTGTCTTGATGAGCTCGCGGACGCCGTCGAGCAGCGAGCGCAGTTGTTCTGGACCCGCGACGTTGCGGCCGAAGATGATCACGCCGCCGGGCTGCACCTCTTCGATCAAGCCGCGTGTTTCGCTGTCGAGCTCAGTGCCCGGAAGGCCGATGAATAAGAATTGTCCGATTTGTTGTTCGAGTGGAAGCGCGTAAAGATTATCTGGAACCATCGTTGCGACGAGTTTAGCATAGCCACAAGAAGGCACAAGAAGTAACTCTGGTGATTTTCTTCTTCTTTGTGGCTACTGGAGTGTTGTATAAACAAAAGCATGCCGCGCGAAATTACCGATCGGGGTCGCGTTGTTGAAGCCATCCAGAATCTCGCTCTTACTGCTGAACTCTTCGAGGAACAAAACGGCAAGCAGAAGTACGGCAGCGATCTGGAAGTAATTGTTCAGGGTCGAGATTACGGCAACGGCAAGCGCGTCGGTCCCTACGTCAAGCTGCTCACCTACGACTCCGGCGAAGAGATCATGCGCCAGGGTGAATGGGGTGGGAACGACTTTTTCATCGCCGTCGAAGGCGCGCTCGACGTGTACGTGCACGAGGCCGCGGGGCAGAAGAAGATCGGTGAACTCACCCCGGGCACGTGTTTTGGCGAGATGTCGCTGCTCGCGGGCATCGAACGCAATGCGACGATCTCAGTGCCTGCGAATCAGAAAGCAGTCGTGCTGGAAGTGAGCCGGCCTGCCCTGCGCCTGCTGCGCAAACTCAAAACGTTCGGCAACATCCTCGACGAAACTTATCGCGCTCACGGCTTTGGACGTGTGCTCGAAGAGCTGAGCACAGTCACCGGCAAGCCTCTCGTTGGTCCACTCGCCGAAGAATTGCAACGCTCAGCGCGGTTCATGGTGTACGGCAAGAATCATCTCTTGTGCAAAGAAGGCGAGCCGGTCGATCGAGTGATTCTGATCAAGAGTGGCTGGGTGCGACGTTCCCACGGCGTTCTTTTTCACGCCGCAACACCAGAGGTGGTAATGGGGATCGACGAGACGATCGGCGTCGATTTTCTCGGCGGTGGAAATTGTCTCGGTCTCGAGGGCGTCGTTCAGCCGGCAACGTGGAAATACGGAGCGAGCCTGATGGCGAGGACCGAAGTTCTCGAGATCTCGCTCGATCAGTTCTCGAAAGATCCGCAGTTACGCCAACAACTGGTCGCCACCTTTTCTCCTTTATCCACTGCCGGCAGTGCTTTGCCACTAAACGTAGAAGAACTTCCTGATCTCAACGCGCTCAAGGCCGCAGAAGAAGAGGTCGCAACGGGCATCATCGACGGCACCAACGTGCTCGTGATGGACATGGACCTTTGTATCAGGTGCGGCAACTGTTCGCTGGCGTGTCACAAGGTTCACGGGCAATCGCGGCTTTTGCGTCGCGGGATACAGATCGAGCGTCCAGTGACGATCGGGAAGAAGCGTCTACAGCATGCGTTAGTGCCGCAGGTTTGCATGCACTGCGCGGATCCGGAGTGTGTGACTGGCTGTCCGACAGGCGCGATCTTTCGCGATGCGCGGGGCGATATCGACATCGACGCCGGCACGTGCATCGGCTGTTACGACTGTGCGACGCAGTGTCCGTACGACGCGATCACGATGGTGCCGCGCACCACGATGACGCCGACGCGCGCTGGTTTCATTTCGAAACTAAAAGCGGCGATCAGTTTCAAGACTGATCCGCCGCCGGTCACGGAAGCTTCAGACGATCTGGTCGCGATCAAGTGCAATCTATGTGAAGCAACTCCGCTGAATCCGCCGGGCGCGCGCCGCAAAGCATATTCGTGCGAGGAGAATTGTCCGACAGGCGCGCTCGTGCGCGTCGATCCGATCGAATACTTCAGCGAGATTGGATCAGCGCAGAGTTTTGTCTTTCGCGATCAGACGCATGCTGTCGGCCGGAATATTCACAAGAACGATCCGCTCGCACGTGCCTGGCATGTCGGTGGAACGATTCTGACGATCGTTGCGGCCGTCGCGGTGGGTTGGGGGCTGGCGAGATACGGATTTGACGGTGTGATTGCCGGCAGTTGGTTGACGATGCGTTGGTTGACAGGGATCGCCGGCCTCGCCGGTGTTGCGGTTGTGATGACGTATCCGTTTCGCAAACAGGTTTATCGTCGCCGTGCGGGCGCGCTGCGATACTGGATGCTCGCGCATGCGTATGTTGGAGCGATAGCCGGCGTAGTTCTTCTTTTGCACTCAGGCACGAGAACTGGCGGGTTGCTCACCAGTCTTCTTTACGTTGCGTTTGATCTGACGATTCTTTCGGGATTGATCGGTGTGATTGCGTATGTAGTCGCGCCGCGCATCATGACGCGCATCGAAGGTGAGCCATTGTTGATCGAAGATCTCGAGAAGCGGCGTGAAGAGTTGCGACAAGACACGCGGACGATTTACCAGAAGACGGATGGATGGTTGAAAGATGAGATCCGCGAGCGTGTGTATGGGCGGTTTTTGTCCAGCGGGTTTCTGTGGCGACAGATCTGGAGGCGTGAGGAGTTGAAGGCGCTGTTGGCCCAGGCTCGTCAGGAGTTCAAAGAGCGCACCACGCGAACGGCGACGGAGGAGGAAAGAGATCTGTTGCTCTCGGCTGTGGAAGCTGCTGTGACGCTACGTCGGGTCGACGCGCTTCTCGCGTTGCATTGGTTCCTGCGCTTCTGGATCCCTATGCATATCGTTGCGACGGCGTTGATGCTTGCATTGATGCTCGTGCACATCGGGCAAGTGGTGTTCTTCAGCGTGAAATGAACCAGTTCGTCATCATTCGTGACGATTTACCGATCGACCCCGTGACAGTCATCAGAGACGGGTTGCTGATCGGCCGTCTGCCGCAGTGTGAAGTGCTGTTGAATCACCCGTCGGTATCGCGCGTTCAGGCGGGGATCAAGCAGATCGGCGACGACTATTATCTCTTCGCGCTGCGACCGAGAAATCCGGTTCTGCTCAACGGCAGACCGGTCGAGGAGAATGAAGCGCTCGCTCCCGGCGACATCATCGAAGTCGGACCATTTCAGTTGGAGATCGACGCCGCTAACGATGCGCTGACAATCCGTGTCGAACTTAGCATCGGCATGAAACTGTCAGAGATCGACGTCAGCGATCCGGGACTGACCACTGACAAACTGATCGCGCCGGATGCCAAGAAGGCACGGCCAACGCCGGTTGCGGGAACGAAAGCGCTCGACATTTTTTGGGACAAGCGGATGCGCGAAGTCGGCAAGATGTTTCGGCCGTCGCCGCTGTATCCGAAGGGCGGACGTCGCAGTGGGAAAACTCAGTTCAACTGGATGCCGACCACGGATCTGATGTCGCGTTGGCCGGTGGCGTTTTTTACGTGGGCGCTGTTGATTGTCGGATTGCTTTCAGTTGCGGCAGCTTACTGGTACACGAGCGCGTTTGCACCGGCGCCCCTCTCGAAGGCTCACACGGCGACGCAGTTCAGTCTTGATCCAACGATTGCGACGACGCCAAACTCCGGCTCATGCACGACGTGTCATTCGTTGACAGGTAAGATGGAGCAACGGTGTGCGTCCTGTCACAACACGGAAGCTTTCGTCGCGACGATGATCAAGCCTCACGAGGCCGCTGACGTTGGTTGTGTCGATTGTCATGCCGAACACCGGGGCGCGGAGTTTAGTGCGACTCAGGGTGCGTTAGCTTCGTGTACCGCTTGTCACAACGACAGCAAGGTTGGAACACCACACGGCGGGACGTTTGGTTATCCGGTCGTGAACGGCGCATGGAGTGCAAAATCCATCAGCGATGAATATTGGGATCTTCGGCAGCTCGGGACCACGCGCAAACCTACCGACACCGATGAGAAGTGGCGCAGCAACCAGTTTCACGCATTGCACGATCAGCGTGTGCGAGTTGCGCCGGGGATGAAGGGGAATTCTGAGGGACGATTGTCATGCTCGAGCTGCCACACATCGTTCGCTCCCGATGTCGATCGAACCACGCCACGAACAACTTGCGCTGCATGCCACGTAGAGAACGGTAAACCCAATTGCACCTCTTGCCACGTCCAACACATCAAAGACGCTCGCCGCTGGAGCGCCTCAATGCTTTAAGCCACAAAAAGGCACAAAGAAGGACACAAAGAGGAAAAACTAGTTTACTGAGTCAAACCCTGTAAATTTCCTCCTTGTGTTCCTTTTGTGCCTTTTTGTGGCCTAACCCGCTGGCTTATGACAAGGAATGCAATCGTTTGATCCCGGCACTTTTCCTTTCAACGCCGGGCGTGCCGCGATGGCTTTATCGTGGCAGATGTTGCAGTTGAGGTGATACGCAACTTCGTTATTGAGCTTCGTCGGCGCGGGCTTGTCAGGGTACTTGATTTCAGGCATCGGCGCGCTGTCGTCGCCCGCCTGTAGATGACACGCGCGACACTTCTTCACACCCTTCGCATCAGCAGCCGCCAACGCTTCGGTCGTCAACACCACCGCGCGCTCCGAGGTTTTTAGCGGCGCCTTTAAGTTCGCCGCCGGCTGGTCCGTGTGATGACACTCCACACACGTCAACACACTCTGGCCGTCGACACTGTATTTCTTCACCGCATGGTTTTCGTGATTGAAAGGGACCTCGCCATACTTGTCTGATTGGCTGTCTTTACCGAGCACGACTTCCTTCGGTTGGACCTTGCTCTCTTTTTCCTGGGCCACGAGGCCGACACAACCAAGCGTCAGCATTACGATGAGAAGTGCTTTCATACCTGAATCTTAATTACGCGCTTGGAGAGCTGTCAAATTTTTTGTTTAGCGCTAGGTGGGCATCCGAAAAGTCGGTCCGGAGTGACATCTCTTGCAGTCCTTGAACGCGAGGTCACCACCGAAGGATCGCTTTCCGTTGTGGCACGTAAGACACGTCATTCCGCGCGTCGTAACAAAATGCTCTCCGGCAGCGGGTGAGCTGACCTGACGCGTCTGTGCCGCGCCCGCGCTTAACCGGTGACAGTCGGCGCACGCGAGTTTCTCTCTCGCGTCATGGTCTGCGTGACTGAACGCGTAACGGTAGGCGCGCGCGTTGGTGCTCGTGGGCCGGTAGGCTTTCTGATCGTGACAGACGCCGCACGACGCCATCTCGCGTCCCGAGTTCGTTTTGCTGGTCGGCGTGTGGCACATGTAGCAACCGTTATGTGCCGCAAGGTTCGCAGGAATCGACAGACCCGCACCGCGATTCACAGGCGAGCTGTGACAGCCCGCGCAACCTCTCTGCGGGCGAGCTGAACCGGTGTTGTGCTGTGCGTGATCGAACTTGACGTTGAAAGGCTCGTTGAAGCTCGCTGGAAAACTCTTCAACGGTGGATTGTTGCTGCTGATGTCTGTGTGACAGATGACGCACATCGGAATCGCGGGCGTCGTGAACTGGCTTCGATGACACTCGGTGCAGGCTTTGTGACCAGGAAAACGCGGCGTTGCAGAGTTATCGCTTCGTTCGTGACACGCGTTGCAGGCGAGGGAACTGTGCCGTTGGCTATTGTGCAGGAATTTTGAGTAGTCGAGCTGCGGGCCCTGGGGCGGGGCGGCTCTTAAGATAAAAAAAAGTGCGAGAGAGATCATCGTATGTCCTTGCGTTTCATTGGCGGCCGTTCGGCGATCACGTAATGACTCGCAGGCGGATCGAGGGTGCCGACGTTCGGCGCGTGACAATACGCGCAGACGAACGCGCGATTCTTGTCGATCGCATTCAACTCCGTGCTGAGATCCTGTCGCAAGCCGGCTTTGTTGTGACACTCCGTACACGCCGTTATCGGAACATCCGGCTTCAAGCCGCGTAGCGACGCCGCTTTCGTGATGTTGATATGGCACGTCGTGCACTCCGCGACGTGTTGTTTCTTTTCGCCGCCGCCGTCGTGTATGAACTTCGCAGAGATTCTCGCCGGATCGGTCGAGACGTAAGGCGTTTTCGCCAGCTTGTGACACCCGTTGCAGTTCGCAGCTACTGGCTCCTGCGATTTCCAGTGGCAGTTGAAACACGACGAATGATCCGTCGGCGCTGCCTTGAAGGTCGCGGTGCGCGACGCGTGACAGATCGTGCAATTGTTGTAGTTCTGCTGAGGCGCATGTGCGAGCGCGATTGTTGGGCGTCGCACGAATGCGATCACGTCCTGATGCATGTCGTGTGGGAACTCGGTATCGAACTGCAACTTCGTCGCGGGATTTCGAAATGCGAAACGCACATCATCGCGCGGCGACGTCTTCGAGTGACACACCGAACAGATCGGAGGTCGTGCGCCTTTGAAAAACTGCGGCCGGTGACAGCTCACACAGGCGTCATGGCTGGGATAATCGGTGATGTCTGGAAAAGTTATCTTGTGACAGCTATTGCAAGTGGCGCGGTGTTTCTGCGTGGAGTGGGAGAACTTCGTGTAATCGATCGGTAAAAACAGGGCCACAGATAAACACAGGCAAAGACGGATTTCTATGCTGAGCGCTTTTATCATCCGTTTAATTCGCGGCACAAACGGGCTTGGGTTTTTCGACGCCTACACACTTCACGTTCTTCTCTTTCCGGTTCGACACGAGATACGGCTTTTCCGTCGCCAGATCCCCGGGCTTGACTTGCACTTCACAGCTCCACGTTACCAACGTCTGGTCGAGCTCTGTCGGTACGAGGTTTGATAACACGTACGTCCCTGGTCCGAGATCGGTGAAATAGGCGGTGCCGTTGCGATCCGTCATCACAGAGTACACCGCGGGACCCGCCTGTTTCAGAAGCGCGTCGAGAGCCGTCTTGCGCGCGCGATAAAAACCGTCGCGTACGTCTGGAGGAAGATTCGTCGTCAACCAGTGTCGTGCGGTTTCATCGCTGCGAAACTCTTTCTGACTTGCAGCAAACGCGCTTGCAAATTCAGGCACAGCCCTGGGTCCGCTAACAAACTCTTTTTCGATGCTCCGACAATAAACAGATTCGCAATCGCCGTCCTTTAACCAGGCGATCAATTCAGCGCTCGCTTTGTGTTGCCGGTAATAACAGTCGCGAGTTGTAAGTGGTTGCTGCTCGATGGATGTTATGAACGCGCGGTTCTGTTCGAGTGTGCCGGGAATGAGAAAGAAGCGTTTGCGCGCGAGGCCTCGCAAGGGCGCCGCATCGTCCGCTTTCACGCGCACGCGCAGACGCAGCACGCCGGTTGGTTGCGTTGTCGGCTGCTGGGCCAACACGACTGTGACCATCAACAAGAGCGCCAAGAAAGCGAGTCTCATAGATTTGGGCTTCGTGGAAACTTCAAAAACGGCAGACGCACGCCACGTACGAATATCTGATCGGCTCTAATCTCTGGTGGCGGAGAAAACCCATTAGCGCCCGCCGCACCGATCAGATCATCCTGGTCCACACCGTCGCCGCTGATTCCGATCGCTCCGACCAGCACGCCATTTTTGTATAGTGGTACGCTCCCGGGAAAGATCTGAATTCCATTAGTCAAACCCGGAATCGCGGTGCACGAGGCAACTGGTCCACTGAGAGACGCAAGAAAATTCGTCTTAACAAGATCGAGCTGCAAGCCGACGTTGAACGGGCTCCAGTCAGCGAGCGCGGTGCTGAATGGCCCAGCCGCCGTATCGTTTATACCATCCGGGAAGAATGGTCGATGAAGAAAACCAGTCGCGCGATCTGTGAAGGCAAATGCGCCGTCAAATCTCAGGCCATCCGCGTTGGCGCGATCGACGTACGATCCGAAGCCCGCAGCTCGTAAAGCTGTTGCAGCGTTTGCACTCGAGAAGAACGCCGCTGTTCGTGCCTTTTGCACCGCCACGTCGTAACCAAACACCGGCGCATCCTGTTGCCTGAACACGCCCAACACCACACCGGCAGTGTCGACGACCGCAATCGACACTCGCGCATTGCTTCCAAGCGGCTGCCTGATCGCTGCACGCGTGATGTTCGACTGCTGTGCGGCGTGCGAGATGATCGTGTTCACATCGCTGGCCGTTAGTGCGTTCGGTCCGGCAGGCGTCGTGCCGGCAATGAATGGAAAGAAGCGTGGACTCACTTCACCCGCAATGCCGCCGACTACCTGCGGAACAAACTCGGAATCCGGCGGCACGCCTCCTGCCCCGAAAGAGATCGTCGCGCCTGCGATGCTTGCTGTAGTCGTCGGTGCTGGAGGATTCGTAACGTTCGAGAATGGCAGCCTGATGCCGTCGACGAGGATGTTGTCACCACGAATCAGCAGTGGCGCTTCAAAGCCTCTGATTGCCGACGCCGCGATGAGTTCTTCGAAAGGTTGATCGTCGTCAGTGGGAACGCGATCGACTGTGTAGAGCCCATCGCCTTCGATACCGATGCCCCCGGCGGGTAGGCCATTTTTATAAATCGGTAATCCGCCAGGGTCAGCCGAAAGGCCGAGGCGTGCTGACGGTATTTTGATATCGCCGCAAGGCAGTGAAGAGAACTGCACGCCGTAAAGTGGACCGCCCGCGCGAAAGCTGATTCCTGGTGGAAAGTGTTCCTGGATGATGAAGCCGGCCGTACGCGTGGTGAATGCGTTTCCCGTGGTGCTGAAGAACGCTGCGGTTGCTGCTTTGGCTGTGGCAGCTAGATCGGCAGGGACAACCCCGCCTTCGAGACCCTGTCCCAACATGCCAACGCTGCGAACCGTCGTCGTCGCAGGAGCACCAGCCATCGCAAAAAACCCGAGCACGTTGGCTTCGCGGTCGGTGACGACGATGTTTACGGGTTTGCCGAGCGCGGCAGCAGCGGAGGCCGCTTGCTGAAGGATCGTCTGCACGTCTGTTGGATTCAGATTCGTAGCGGCGACTCCTGTGGGAGGACCCGGCGCAATAAGACCCGGCGTCGGCACAGCGCCAGTGTCATCAGGTGGTCCATCTCCGACGTGACCAATTCCCACACGCACCCGATTACTCGCGAGTCCGCCGTAGCTGATCCGCACGAGCACGTCGCCCGCAGACGGCAGGTTCGACGGGAGTCGAACGACCAGCGACGAAGCCCACGGTTGATCGGGAACGCTGCCAACGTGTTCCACGGTCAGCGAATAGATCGTGCGCGCCGCATCTTCTGCATCCGCGGTCACTGCACTCGCAGTCTCACCCGGCTGCAATTGCAGGTTCATCGCAAACAGCATAATGCGTGTCGCGGAATCCGCGCCGAACTTTACCTGGACTGTCGTGTGGAAAGGCTCGCGCTGGCTTGTAACTGATTCGAATGCGATAGCGCGTGTTGAGTCGGCGTGACTGATCAACGTCGGTCGCGTGCCCTGTGCTCCGACGTCTTGAAATCGTATTGGGGTGATCGCCAAAAGTACCAGGGTTAAGAAGAATGGTGCGGCGCGCAAGGATGATTTCGCGTTCAGAAGCATGGCGAAGGGAACGTCAGGCAACCGCTTGAATCGCGCAACAATGTACCACAAAGCCGCGTCGAGCCACCCACAGATTTTGACATTGGGTGGTAACCTAATTTGAAATTTTTCTCAGCGAATCTCTGCGTTCCTCTGCGCCTCTGCGGTAAACAGCGGCTGGAACATATTAACCGCAGAGGCGCAGAGGAACGCAGAGATACGCAGAGTTGAACCCAAGGCACGACCTGAGATATTGGGTGGTGTCTGAATTTGAAAATCTTCTCTGCGGTCCTCTGCGTATCTCTGCGTTCTCTGTGTTT
>JBIOUJ010000307.1:0-36581 GCA_044867025.1 Pyrinomonadaceae bacterium
GATCGCAATCACGCCTGATCGCGATGGTTGACCCACCCGCTACCGCAGGTGGTACTGACCTCATCCACGTCGGGCAAACCTTTCATTTCACACATCTATGAAACCCTCCCTTGAACTAGCGAAAAAAGAGGCCCCGGTTGAGGTTCTCGATCTGCCGATCCAGCCGCCGCAATCGTACAACTACGGCGTCGATCCCAACGCTGACAACGAAGTACACCTGCTCGACTACTGGCGTGCGATTCGCAAACGCCTGTGGTTGGTTTTCGGGATCGTGGCGCTCGTCACGATGCTTGCAGTCGTGTACGTCGCGCGTAAGCCCGATTTCTTTGAGGCGCAGGCGCGGGTCCAGGTGGACCTCGAGGACACCGGCGGTATAGTCAACAGCGCTCGAACGTTCTATGGTCCATCCGACGATCCGATCTACTTCAACACGCAGCTCCAAATCCTCGTCAGTCCCGGTTTGATGCGGCGCGTCGTACGCACGCTCGACCTCGAACACAATCCGGATTTCTTCAAAGGTGAGCCTGCGCAAAGACAATCAACCTGGCAAACAATGCAGCGGATGGTTGGACTCGGGAAACAGGAGCAGGTCGCAGGCGCGAAGGCGCAGGATCAACTTCCGCTCACGACAACAGTCGCAGAAGCAACAGCACGCGAGGATTTGAATGAAGCAAGGCGCCTGGCGCCGTACGTAAATACTGTTCTCGGCGGTCTTAAAGTCGAGCCGGTAAAAGAGACACGCGGTTACTACAAGGAAACACGTTTGATTGATATCAAGTTCACTCACACGGTTCCTGATGTAACGTCGAAGGTCGTAAACGCAATCGCCGAGACTTACGTCTTCTCAAACCTCGAGAAGCGGACCGAAGCCAACAGCACAACCGGCGACTTTCTCCAGAAGCGAATTGCGGAGCTGCAACAACAGATTCGCACCGCTGAGGAACGGCTTGTCAATTACGCGAAGAACAATCAGATCATCTCGCTCGATCCGAATCAGAACACAGTCGTCGAGCGACTCGCTGGACTCAACCAGCAACTGCTCGAAGCTGAAAACGATCGCAAAACGGCGGAGGCTGCTTACAACGCCGCTAAAATGCCGAACGCGGCCGACGCGCTGGTCGACTCCGAATCGAAACAAGCAGGCGAGATCGAGTCGAAGTTGGTTGAGCTTCGTCAGAAGCGCGCGCAACTGCTCGTCGACGCCACGGAAGAAGCGCCGGAAGTGAAAGAGGTGGACCAGCAAATCGGCGAGCTCGAGCGCCAACTCAAAGACTCGCGCACGCGCAAGTCAAACACGCTGCTGACAAACTTGCACACGCGCTATCAACAGACGCTCGAGCGCGAGCAGTCGCTGCGCAAAGCGTTCGAACAGCAACGCGCACAGACGCTTTCGCAGAACGAAGCTGCGATCAACTACAAGATCATTCAGCAGGAGATTGAAACAAATAAGTCGCTGCTGAAAGGTCTGCTGCAAGGTGCGAAGGAAAATGATGTGGTGATGGCGGGCAAGCCAAACAACATCTCGATCGTCGATTATGCGTTGACGCCGGACAGTCCAGTTGGTCCAAACCGCGCGCGGACGATCTTCCTGGCGTTCTTCCTGTCGATCGGTCTCGGTCTTGGCCTCGCGCTGTTCCTCGAATATCTCGACGACACAGTTCACTCAACGGAAGAGGTTGAGCGTTTGTTGCACTTGCCTGCGCTGGCGGTGATTCCTTCAATTGGCGGCGCCGTTCGCCGCCGTGTTCTACCCGGAACGTCAGCGCTACAGAAGCACACAAACGGAAACGGGAACGGGAATGCAGAGTTGCTGATGAACGTCGACGGGCGTTCGCCGCTTGCAGAAGCTTATCGACATCTTCGCACTTCGGTGCTTCTCTCGACGGCCGGGCGCGCGCCGAAGTCGCTCCTGGTGACTTCGAGCCTTCCGGGTGAAGGGAAGACGACGACAGCGGTCAACACCGCGATCAGTCTGGCCCAGACCGGCGCGAGCGTCGTGATCATCGACGCGGACATGCGCCGCCCGCGACTTCAATCGATCTTCGGAATGCACGGACAGCTCGGACTGAGTTCGATCCTGTCGTCCGATGTTTCAGAGGCCGACATGCTCGCGATGGTCGGCCTTGACGAAGCGAGTGGTCTCGGTGTTTTGACGTCGGGACCGATTCCGCCGAATCCGGCAGAGCTGCTTGGGTCAGACCAGATGCGTCGACTACTCGCGGCGCTGCAAGCGAACTATACGCACGTCGTGATCGACTCGCCGCCTGTCAGTTCGTTCACGGATGGCGTGTTGATTTCGACGATGGTTGACGGTGTGTTGCTGGTCGTTCATGGTGGTCGAAGCTCGCGTCACATTGTGCGCCGTTCGAAGCAGTTACTTAACGACGTCGGCGCGAAGATCTTCGGCGTTGTCCTCAACAACGTGAATCTCCAGTCGCACGATTACTACTATTACCAGAATTACTACAGCCAGAAATACGACGCTGTCTGAACTCGCGTGAGAAGCGTACTTTCGGTCGTCAAGAACAGGCTTCGCGAACGAGCGAATCAAGATCTTGTTACTTATCGCGAGTTGCAGGCGAAGTTGGCGGGTGTGCCGCGATACCAGCCAGGGTTCGTCACGGCAGGGAACTGGCGGTTGCACTACCTTGACGCAACGTCGTTGCTCTCGGCATTTGACGTCATCGTCGTGAAGCGTTGGAACGACTTTCTTTGTGGCAAGAAAGCACCAGTGATTCTCGACGGCGGAGCGAACATCGGGATCAGCGCGATTCATTACAAACAACTGTTTCCCGACGCCGTGGTTACTTCTTTCGAACCCGATCCGCGGGCGTGCGACGTGTTGCGGCGAAACCTCGCGGCAAACAACATTCACGATGTTGAGATCGTGGAAAAGGCGTTGTGGACAAGCAAGGGTCGGGCGAGTTTTTTCTCGGAAGGTGCGGATGCGAATCGAGTTGTCCGTGAACACGATGCGGTCGAGCGACTCACGAGTCCCAGCGCTAAGTACTGCGACGTCGAAACGGTGCGGCTCGCGGATTATCTTGCGAGCACGCGCTTTGACTTAGTTAAGCTCGACATTGAAAGCGCGGAAGCCGAAGTGATCGTCGACTGTGGCGAGACCTTGCGCAATGTGAACAACCTCGTGATCGAATTTCATCTGACGAATTCCAAGGCTCACGAACTCGCGCGCACATTGCAGACATTGGCGGAACAGGAATTCCACGTCTCCGTTTGCTCTTACGGACCATGGGTTGACCTCCTTCATCAAACTTCGAACACGCCGAGGATCGAGTTTGACCAGTACCTACTGCTCTCAGCCTGGCACCGCTCGCTTTGAGAATTCTATTCGTCACATTGGGCGAGAGCATTCACGCCGCCCGCTGGATAAAACAATTGGAGGGCCAGGGCTGGGAAATCCACGTGTTTCCACACAGCGCCTACGACGGAATTCACCCCGAACTTGAAAACCTGACGTTCCACACGCTCGTGCAGCGACCCAGTGTAAGCACTATTCGTCAGACAGGTTTGCACTGGCCGTTACGTCGCGGCGGGCGCAAAACCACAGCAACGCTTCAGAGCCTCGACTATTTCAAGCAGCCCGCACGTCTCGCACGAGTGATCCGAAAACTGCAACCGGATCTAGTCCATAGTCTCGAGATGCAACGTTGCAGCTACCTGACGCTAGCGAGTCGCAAACAGCTCAACGGTCATTCATTGCCGCCGTGGATTTACTCATCCTGGGGAAGCGACATTTTCTTTTTCGGACGGCGTCCGGATCATCAGCCGAAAATCCGTGAGGTCCTCTCGGCTTGTGATTACTTCATCGCAGATTGTGAGCGCGACGTGCAGCTTGCGAAAGATTTTGGTCTACGTGGCGAAGTCTTCGGCGTTTTCCCTGTCACCGGTGGGTTCGATCTGAAACGACTGCGACAACTCGGTTCGGGCGTGCGTGTCTCATCACGCAAAGTGATCGCGCTGAAGGGCTATCAGAATGAAGAGTGGGGCGGCCGCGCTTTAAATGCGCTCGAGGCGCTGCGATTAAGCGCCGCACATCTGCGGGAATTCGAAGTGGTCATATTCTCGGCGACGAGCGAGGTTAAGTCGGCCGCTGAACGCCTCGCCAAAGAAACCGGTATTCAGATCAGCATTCTTCCGCCGAGCCCGAGTGACGAGATCGCCAAACTCATGGGCCGGGCACGAATCGCTATCGGCGTTGGACTGACTGACGGCAGTCCAATAACGCTGCTGGAAGCGATGATCATGGGCGCCTTTCCAGTTCAGGCAGACACGATTTCGACTGCGGAATGGATTCGCGACGGTGAAAACGGTCTGCTGGTTCCTGCTGAGCAGCCGGAAGCAATCGCTGCTGCGATTCAACGTGCGTTGACTGACGACAAGCTCGTAGAGCGCGCTGACGAACTCAACACCGCGATTGCCGATCAGCGGCTCGATCAGGAGAAGCTGCGGCCCCGAATAATCGAGATGTATAAGAAAGCCGCGGGTATCAATTGCCGGCGGCCACGGAGTGCCGGCCCTACCGTAACGTGGCCCAAGTTGCTCTATGTGGGAGACGTGCCTGTTGAAGCCTCGTACCATGGTTCAGCGCTGTTGCATCGTCTGTTGTCGGACTATCCTCACGAAGATTTGACCGTTATTGAAACTGCGGCGCAGTCCGACCCGGCGAGGCGGCTTCCAGAAGTTAAATACATTCGATATCCGATCGGAAAACCGCGTCTGCTGAACACGAGATTCCATCCTTACGCGACGGCGTGGTTTTCGCACGCAGGAACTCGCCTGGCGCCCAAGATCTCGCAGTCAGTGAATGGATTTGATTTCGAAGGCGTGTTGACCGTCGCGCATGGCTTTGGTTGGCTCGCAGCATCCAGGATTGCAAGCCACAGAAACGTGCCACTGCACTTGATCGTCCATGACGACTGGCCCCGCGCCGTGGATATCGCTCCACGTTTTCGCAACTGGCTCGACGCGCAATTCGCCGGCGTCTATCGACAGGCGCAGTCGCGATTGAGTGTTTCACCTGCGATGACCCGCGCGTACCTCGAGCGGTACGGCAAGCCGGCGCAGATCATTTACCCAACGCGAGCGCCTGATTGTCCCGACTTTGAAACGCCACCGGAGCACCTTGCGCACAACGGCAAACCGTTCACCATCGCATTCGCCGGCACGATCAACTCAAACGGTTACATTCGCGCACTCAGAGTGTTGCAAGAAGCGTTGAAGGCTGTCGGCGGGAAACTGCTTTTGTTTGGACCAATGCGTCCCGACGTGCTACGGCAGGTTGGTTTGGACGATCCAAATACAGAAGTCTGCGGCCTGCTGAGCGCTGCTGATTTGCTGTTGCGTCTACGCGCCGAAGCAGACGCGCTTTTCGTGCCAATGTCGTTCGACGCTTCCGACCGCGACAACATGGAGATGGCATTCCCGAGTAAGCTGGCCGATTGCACGGCGACAGGTGTGCCGCTCCTGATTTATGGTCCACCTTACTGTTCCGCCGTCGCGTGGGCGCGGGAGAATGAAGGCGTCGCGGAAGTAGTCGAACGCGAATCGGATCTGACGAAAGCAGTCGAGCGACTCGCGAATGATCCACCAATGCGCCTGGCGTTAGGCAAACGCGCGCTCGAAGTTGGTCGCCAGTATTTTTCGCACGACCGCGTGCAGCAAGTATTCCGTCAAGCTTTATCCGCGTAATCCGTGGCCAACTTCATCTCAGCCATCATCGCAACTGTCGGCAGACCGGAAATGCTGCGGCTCTGCCTCGAGAGTCTCGCGAAACAGACGGTCCGGATCTCTGAAGTCGTCGTAGTTCATTGCGGCGACGACGCCGAAACGTTCGCTGTGACGCAGGATGCATGCTGGCTCGAAGCAGGCATGGAAGTTCGATACTTCCATTACCAGGAAAGGAACTGCGCGCAACAGCGCAACTTCGCCGTCGAGCGCGCAAAGTACGACAACCTTCTTCTGGTCGACGACGATGTCGAGGTCGATCCGCGCTGGGTTGAAGAGCTTTTCAAACCCATTTGGTCCGATCCTCAGGTGGGCGCGACGATGGGCAACCTGGTCAACCAATCGATCGCGACGCCGACGTCGTTTTGGCGCATTTACCGGATCGTCATGTATGGAAGAGTCAAAGGCTTCGAACCCGGACGGTTGATCGGCGCCGCACTTCCGAATGGATTTCCAACAACGGCGCAGACGCCGATTCCGTGCGAGTGGATCGGTGGCGGAGCGAGTGCGCTGCGGCGCGAGGCATTCGAGTCTGTTGGAGGATTTGCATCTTTTTTCACGGGCAGTTCTCCGGGTGAAGATCTGGATCTCGGATATCGCCTTAGCAGGCTGTGGAAGGTGTATTACGTTCCTTCAGCCAAGTGCATTCATCATCAATCTCCCAGCGGGCGCGAAGAGACAAAGCGGCAACAGTATCTTTCCATGCGAGCGCGATTCGGAATCTTGACGATCTCAATGGGGAAGAGTCGTTACGCAGCGCTCGGACACATCGGATTGTGGGCGCTGGTCCAATTCTTAAGTGAAGTCGCGAGTTTGAGGCGAGGATTGTTACGCCCTGATCTACCGCGAGCCTGGTCCGGGCGAGTGCGAGGGTTCTTCTCCTGCGTAATGGCGACGGATTTACGCGGATGATGTCTCGTAATTGGGTGTTTCTCGGCGATAGCTTGACTGAAGGCGTTGGCTCCAAACGCATCAGCCACGTTGGAGAACTGGCAGCACAGCTTCGCGCGGAAGGCGACAGCAATGTTCATGAGTTTCGTTTGCGGCACATCGATACTCTCAACCGCTTCATCGATTTCAATGTCGCGGGTTTTATGAACGTTGACGCGCAGCAGAATGGATCGGATGTGTGGCTGTGGAACCTCGCGTGTGAAGGACAGACGATCGAGTCTGACTTTAATTGGTTGCCGTTGATTACTGCGCTGCGTGCTGAGCTGGTGGTGATCTTCAGGGGTAGTTTGGAAAGTATTATCCGGCCGGCGATGTTGCGTGATGGTGGATGGCCGTGGTGGGTGCCGGCTTCGTGGCGTGGTTATGCGGCGATGGATCCGCGCTGTTACTTCAGCACTACGTGGTGGCGCAAAGCAAAGCAGACGTCGCTCGATGCGTTGAAACAGAACCTGCGACTGAAGCTTCTCAAAGCGCGTCCGGGCAAGCCTCTGATGGATCTGGAGACGCTTGCCTCACATCAAACGGAACTCTTAAGGCGGCTGCGTGATTTGGGCGCGCGCGTTGTTGTGCTCGGACTATTGCCGGTGGACCACTCGCGCTTCCCGAATTCTCCCGAACACTTCCGTTTGGTAAACGCACGACTCAAGCAGATCGCGCTGGCCGAGGGGGCCGAGTTCTTCGATTGGGGCTCGCTGCTGCCGGCTAACGGGAATCGCGGCGCGCTTTTCTATCGCGACAGTTTTCATCCGAACGCAGCCGGCGCTGGTCTGCTGGCGAAAATACTTCGCGACCATATCGATATGGGCGGCCCTGTATGAACATCTCGGCCATCGTGACCGCGTACGATCGAGTCGATCAGACGTTGCAGACGCTGCGCGTCATTCAGAGCTGTGTTCCTGCCCCGGATGAGGTGCTGGTCCATGTTGACGCGAACCAGGTTGAGTGTGAGAACGCGGTTCGAAAAGAATTTCCAAACATTCGCATTCTATGCAGCGCCGATCAGGTTGGCCCGGGCGGTGGACGGAACAAGCTGATGAATGCCGCGCAATCTGAATTTGTCGCAAGCTTCGACGACGACTCTTATCCGCTTGACTCCGACTACTTCGCACGTGCTCTGAAGCTCTTCGAAAAATTTCCTGACGCTTCGGTCGTATGCGCGGCTGTTTATCACATGGGGGAAGCGATCGGTCTGGATGAACAGCGCGCACAATGGACCGCAGATTTTTTGGGCGCTGCGTGTGTCTATCGACGCGCCGCATTTCTCGAGGCCGGCGGGTACGTGCCCTTGCCGGTTGCGTACGGCATGGAGGAAGTTGACCTTGCGCTTCGCGTTCACTCGCGAGGTGGAAAGATTTTGACGAGCCACTGGTTGCGCGTCTTTCATAACAACGATCTGCGACATCATGCAGATCCGCGTGTGACGGCGAGCAGCATTGCGAACCTCGCATTGCTCGCGTACTTGCGTTATCCGGTGTCGCTGTGGGGCATCGGAGCCGGGCAATGTGCGAACAGGTTGCTGTGGTTGCTGCGACACGGCCGTCGCCGGGGAATCTTGAAGGGGTTGACGATGATCCCGGCGCATCTGCGCGCCAATCATTGTTATCGGTTGCCTGTAAGCAAGCGCGCGGTGCGATCGTACCTCGCGCTGCGTCACGCGCCCGTTGCTGTTAGCTTGTAATGAAGTGGATCTGCTGTCAGCTCGGGGCGCGAGAGCATTACGCAGTTCCGCGTGCTCTTCAGCTCGGCGGCTTGCTCGGTGAGTTCATCACGGATCTCTGGACCAAGCGCTTCACGGGAAGATTCCATCCCGCGCTAGCGAGCGCACAAGTGACTGCTCCAAACCTCGCTGCGCTGAAATTCGAGTTGAAAGCTTACGTCACGGGCGCAAATGGTTGGCAGTTGATCCGTCGCAGAAACGAGTGGTTTCAGCAACATGCCGTACACCAGCTTCACAAACAACCCACAAATGGACCACGCACCGTTTTTGCTTACAGCTACGCCGCGGAACAGATCTTCAAGCATGCACGCGAGCGTGGCTGGAGAACGGTGTTAGGCCAAATTGATGCTGGTCCTGCTGAAGAACGTATCATCGCCTGGAAGCCTGCGCCTGCGGAGTATTGGGATCAGTGGCGCATCGAATGTGCGCTCGCGGATCGGATCGTCGTCAATTCAGCGTGGTCCAGGGACGCGCTGCTCGGGGAAGGTGTGCCGGCGGAAAAGATTCACGTGCTGCCACTTGCTTATGAAACCCCTGCTAAGGCGAAGTCATTTCAGCGAAGTTACCCGAAGGCGTTTACTTCGGCGCGTCCGTTACGTGTGCTGTTTCTGGGGCAGATAAATCTGCGAAAAGGGGTCGGGCAGTTGTTTGATGCCGTCAAACTTCTCGCCGACGAGCCCGTCGAGTTTTGGTTTGTTGGACCAGCACAAGTAAATCTGCCGGCTAGCGTTAAATGGTTCGGTGTGGTGCCGCGCGTCGAAGTAGACAAGTATTACAAAGACGCCGACGTATTTATTTTTCCAACGTTGTCAGATGGTTTTGGGTTGACGCAGTTGGAAGCACAGTCGTGGAAGCTCCCGGTAATCGCTTCGCGTCATTGCGGAGAAGTCGTGTGCGATGGTGTGAATGGCGTGGTTCTCAACGAAGTTTCCGGTGAGGCGATTGCGCGTGTGCTGCTCGAGTTCTTGCGTACTCCCGAACTCCTCAGCGCGATGTCCGCGAATTCAGGAGTCGGCGATCGATTCAGTTTGAGAAGCCTGGCGTGCTCCTTAAGAAATTTGTAGGTCGACGTTCAGAGTTCAACCTTTAGGTTGCTGTTTCACTCCGGGCACCAAGCTAAAGCTTGAACTCTGAACTAACGTGGAATCGGGTGGCGGTGGGGTTGGCTGCGACTCCCAGCCTCACGCTGCGTTCAACGCTGCTAGCAATTTTAAGCACGAGCGTTGCCACGACGTTATCGATCCTCCTGATCCCCGAGAACCCCGCTGACGAAAGCGCGTTGTTTTATCCAGCACTCGTGATGTCCGCCGGACTTGCCGCGGCGCCAATCGCCGCCACTTTCCGTTATCCAAAAGCACTTCTGCGAGGCGAATCGCTGCTCGCACTGGCGCCGATCTACTGGCTCCTGCTCGACCTTTTGCAGGGCGTCTACTCGATGGAAGACATCACTGCCGACCACGTGCGCCGCGCCTTCTTCGGTATCGGACTCTTCGTCGTCATGGTCTGGCTCGGCGCGATACGTCGCTCGTGGAAGCTGCCCAAAGTGCTGATCACCTCCGTCTCGGAGGAGTTTCCCGTCAACACGTACTTTGCGCTCGCGATCGCATGCTTCTTCCTCGGCATGTTGAACTTCGCTGTGCCTTGCAACTTCAACGTGTTCGAGATGGTCCATTACCTCGGCAAGGAGCGTTGGGTCGCGCCCTGGGGACGCGGACAGTTAGGCGGTTGGGATGCATTCCTCGATCACCTGCAATACTTCGGTTATCTGCTGCCCGTTCTTACCGTCGTGATCGGCAGGCGCGTGGGAGTGCGTAACTTGCGCACGGTAATCTGTACTGCGATGTCCGGCGTCATCGCGCTCTTCCTCGCGCAGAGTGGCAGCCGTCGAGTGATCGGGGTCGTCGTGGGCATGGCGTTGGTTCTTTGGGTGTTGGACCAGCGACGCTTGCGAATCAAACACCTGATCACCTCGCTGATAACGATCGCGGTGCTACTGCTCGCTCTTCAGGTAATGCTGGAATACAGAAACGTCGGTTTAGGTGCACTGGTGGGGAAGGGAGAAGTGGTGAGCGGGCGCTTCGAGAAGAAGCAGCTTCTCGAAGAGCAGCATTTGCGGGTCGACGACAACTTTTATCGCCTTTGCCAGATCATTCAACTCATTCCGGACTCTTATCCGTTTGTCTATCACAAATATTTCGTCTACGTGATCGTGCGTCCGGTGCCGCGTGTGTTCTGGCCGGAGAAACCTGTCGACCCTGGATTTGATTTGCCGACGGCGCTGGGTGTTCAGGGTGTTTCGTTTTCTTACTCGGTGATCGGCGAGTTCTACATGTCGCTGGGCTTCGTCGGGATCGCGCTTGGCGGATGGTTTTACGGACGTGTTTCGTCAATGGCGAGCGCGCTGCTTGCACGCTGCGCGACGCAGGGCGCGCTCGTGATCTACAGCATCGTGGTGATGGCGCTGTTTTCCGGGATGCGATCGATTCTCGACTTGATTCTCGTGAGTTACGTCGTGCTGGCATGGGTGGGTCTCTCGCATCTGTTTGTTAAGTGGAGGCGGGCGAAGTCGGCGTGAGAGTTTTTGTGGTGACAGATTGTCCGTCGCCTTATCAGGTCGAGTTGTTCAACGAGATCGAATCGAGTGGGCGGTGTGAGTTGGAGGTTGCGTATTTGCGTGGTCGCGATCCGGATCGCCAGTGGACGGCCTCTGCTCTTCGTCATGAATCCGTAATTCTTGATGCAGATATGCCGCGCGCGTGTGAAGCTGCACGTCGCGCTGATCTCGTCGTGTTCAACTACTACAGGCACGCGCGCGCGGAACAGTTGATCGGAGAGCGAGCGACGTCGGGAAGTCCGTGGTGTTTCTGGGGTGAGCGGCCGGGGTTGCGACAGCCTGCGTGGGCGGGAAGACTTTTGCGAAAGTGGAAGCTCTCGAAGCTGCATCGTGCGCCGGTTCCGATTTGGGGGATTGGGAAGTTTGCGGTCGATGAGTATCGCAGAGAGTTTGGTTCGCGACGCGAGTATTTCAACCTGCCGTATTTCTCGGATCTGCAACGCTTCGAAAACGCTGATCGCGAGGAACGTGCGGAACGCGTGTTTCTGTTTTCGGGTTCGCTGATCGAGCGCAAGGGTGTGGATCTGTTGGCGAGAGCTTTTGTTCGGCTCGTAAGCCAGGGGGTTAACGCGCGACTGAAGATAGTTGGGGAAGGGGAGTTGCGGCAGTCGCTTGAGCAAACGCTCGCGACGGTGCGTGACCGCGTTGAGTTTGCGGGATTTAAAGATTGGAATGAGTTGCCGCACGAGTATGCAAGCGCGGATGTGTTGTGTGTGCCGTCGAGGTATGACGGGTGGGGGCTCGTGGTGCCTGAGGGGCTTGCGTCTGGGCTGCCGGTGATCGGGACAGACCGGATGGGAGCGGCGCTGGAGTTTATTGAGACTGAGCGAAATGGGTGGTTGATTCCGGCGGCTAATGAGGAAGCGCTTTTCGCGGCGATGCGAGAGGCTGCGCTCATGTCGCAACAGCAGCTTGCTGTTTTGGGCCGAGGCGCGAGCGAGAGTGTTCGTGCGCACACTCTGGAGAACGGAGCCGCGCGGTTTGTGAACTTCGCTCAGGAAGCGATCGCGCGCTGGCATTAAATGTGTAGCATTTCCGGTGTTTTCAGTACTCGGTCCCCGGCGCATTTGCGTGACGTAGTTCAGCGAATGAACGCGGCGCAGAGACATCGTGGTCCAGACGATGAGGCGGTTGCGAAGATTGAGTTCGAGGGTGGCGATGTTTTGTTGGGAAACACGAGACTTGCGATCATCGACACGTCTGCTGCGGGCCGTCAGCCGATGAACGATCCTGAAAGCGGCAACTGGATCACGTACAACGGCGAGATTTACAACTTTCAAGAGTTGCGTCGAGAGATTGGGAATGACGGTTGGGTTTCGAACACAGACACTGAGGTTGTGCTTCGAGCGTATCGCAAGTGGGGCGTGGACGCGTTTCGCAGAATGCGCGGCATGTTTGCGCTTGCGATATGGGATAACACGAAGCAGGAACTCGTGCTCGCACGAGATCCGTTGGGCATCAAGCCGCTCTACTACCACGTCGGTAAGAATCAGTTGGTGTTTGCGTCTGAATTGCGCGCGCTGCTCGCAAGCGGGTTAGTCGCACGCAGGCTGAGCGCGGCTGGTGTTGATTCTTTTTTGAGTAACGGATCGGTTGCGTCGCCCCTCACGATCGTCGATGGGATCAACCAGTTGTTGCCCGGCCGCTGTTTGCATGTCAAGACTGATGAATCTGGAAATCTCGACTTACGTGATTTCGAGTTTGCCAGTTCCAACCGGCAGTCGACCGAAATCGATCGAGCCGAAGCCGTCGCTCGCTTGCGTTCCGAGCTGGAAGAGTCAGTCCGACTTCATCTGGTGAGCGATGTGCCGCTTGGTGTCTTTCTCTCAGGCGGGATGGATTCGAGTGCGCTTGTTGCGCTGATGCATCAATTAAATGAGAGACCAAAGACTTTCAGCGTAGTCTTTGATGAACCGAATCTTACCGAAGCGCCATTCTCACGCGCCGTCGCGGAACGATTCAACACCGAGCATTCTGAAATCCGCTTGAGTGAGGATCGGTTGATCCAGATCCTGCCGGATGCGATCGCCGCTATCGACCAGCCAACGATGGATGGAATCAACACCTTCGTCGTTTCCAAGGCGGTGAAAGACGCCGGGATCACGGTTGCGCTCTCCGGACTTGGAGGCGACGAGCTGTTCGCCGGTTATCCGAGCTTTCGACGGGCCATGAAGCTGGCACGGCTTTCGCACACGTCTAAACGAGTCTTGAGGGCTGCCGCAGGCGTTGGAAAGGTGGCGTTGAATGGCTCCGTGCAGCGCGCAAAGTTCTGGCAACTAGCAAATACTAACGGTGCGCCGGAAGACGTTTATCGGATCTCGCGTCAGCTTTTTTCGTCGTACTCAATCAGCCACATGACCGGACGTAAGATCGGCGTTCATGCGAGCAACGGAAACCACTACTCGCGCGATGTTATTAACACGATCTCGACGCTGGAGTTGAAGGGCTACATGACGAACACTCTCCTGCGCGACACTGATGCGATGAGCATGGCCCATTCCCTGGAAGTGCGCGTCCCGTTCGTCGATGCGAAGGTCGTAGATTACGTGCTTTCGCTTCCAGGCGAATGGAAACTACCGGCGCAGAATTCAACGCCAAAGCCGTTGCTGGCCGAAGCGCTCGCTGATTTACTCCCGCGCGATTTCGTTGCGCGGCCGAAAATGGGATTCACACTTCCATTTGAGAAGTGGCTCCAGCGGAACTTTCGCGCCGAGGTTTCTTCAGTGCTCAACGACTCGCAACGTCTATCGCCTGCCGGACTGAACGCCGAAGAAGTGCAAAAAATCTGGCGCGACTTTCTCCAAAAACCGCGCGCCGTTGGCTGGTCGCGCCCATGGTCGCTGTACGTGCTCGCGAAGTGGTGTGAGATCAACGGCATCGCCTGCTAATGAGAGTGCTGCACGTCATACCTTCGGTTGCTGAGCGTTCCGGCGGACCGGCTACAGCCATCATTCCGATGTGCCGCGCGCTGAAGCAAGAGGGAATCGAAGTGCTGCTCGTCAGCACCGACGCGGGCATGGACCATGATGCGAACGTCTCTGAATACAAAGGCATTCCGGCGAAGTTTTTCCCAACACAAATGGGAGAGTCGTTCAAATACTCGCGGCCGCTGTCGTCCTGGTTGAGTTCAAATATTGAACAGTTCGACGTCGCACACATTCACGCTGTTTTCAATCATTCATCCATGGCCGCGGCGCACGTGTGCCGGAGAGCGGGCGTGCCGTACGTCGTCAGGCCGTTGGGAACGCTCGAGCCCTGGAGCATGACGCAGAAGTCGATTCGTAAGCGTGTGTTCTGGCAAATTTCGGGTAAGGGAATGCTGCGACACGCTGCGGCCATACATTACACAACGCAGGCTGAGAAACTCTCGACCGAACGGCTACTCGGGCTGAACCACGGAAAAGTGATCGCGCTTGGCATCGAAGCAAACTCCGCAACTTCAGTGACGGACGCGAAGCTCGAGCAACATTTCCCGGGGCTCGCGAATAAGCCGTATGCGTTGGTGATGTCGCGCCTGCATCCGAAAAAAGGTCTCGACGTTCTGATCGATGCCTTTCTTTCGCTGGTCCAGGTTCAGAAATTTGCGCACTGGCGATTGGTCGTCGCAGGCGACGGTCCTGCGGATCACGTCCTTAAGCTGAAAGCAATGGCTGGTTCGAGTTCGCGGATACATTTCACGGGTTGGCTGGATGGCGAGAAGAAGGATGCTGTGCTTAGCGGTGCATCGTTGCTGGTGCTGCCGTCGCACCAGGAGAACTTTGGCTTGTGTGTGATGGAAGCGTTGTCACGCTCTGTTCCGGTTTTGGTCAGCCCGCACGTGAACCTGGCCGAGGAGATAGTTCTGGCAAACGCCGGCTGGATAGCAACCGTAGACAAAGACGCATTGATTTCACGACTCGCCGAAGCGCTGAGCGACGACGATGAGCGCGGGCGCCGCGGCCAGGCCGGCAAACAGCTCTCGCAGAAGTACTCCTGGACCACTACGGCCAAAAATTTAGTAGACCTCTACAAGCAAGTAGTCACTATTCACTGATGCTTGTTTTTGTGTTCCTTTTTGTGCCTCTTTGTGGCTAATGTTAGACCAGATCACACCACTGATACTCACTTACAACGAAGCGCCAAACATCGCGCGAGCGCTCGCGAGTCTGAGTTGGGCCAAAGACATCGTAGTCGTCGACAGCTTCAGCGATGACGACACCGTCGAAATCGCAGCGTCATTTCCTCAAGTGCGATTTGTCCAGCGCGCGTTTGACTCTCACCGAAACCAGTGGGAATTCGGCCTGCGCGCAACTGCGATCGCGACTCCGTGGGTACTGGCCCTTGACGCCGATTACGTTCTCTCTGACGAATTAGTCGCTGAGTTCGAGAACTTGCAACCATCACCCGGGACCGCAGGCTATCGCGCCAACTTCGTCTACTGCGTCAAGGGCAACAAACTCAACAGCGGCATCTATCCACCAGTCACCGTTCTCTACCGCCGCGAAGCTGCGTCATACATTCAGGACGGACACACACAACGCGTCACGCTCGAAGGCGCAATCGAACCATTGAAATCGCCAATGTTCCACGACGATCGCAAATCGCTGAAACGCTGGTTCAGCTCGCAGACACGCTACACAGAGCTCGAAGCGCAAAAATTGCTCGCTGCCGATCGCAACACGCTCGGTTTAGCAGATCGAATGCGGCGCCGGCGATTCCTAATGCCGCCGGCAATGTTGTTCTACTGCCTGATCGTGCGTGGCGGGATCTTCGACGGCTGGCCGGGCTTTTACTACGCGTTCCAGCGAGCACTGGCCGAACTGATGTTATCGCTTCACCTGATCGAAAACTCATTTACTCGAGATCGTGTACATACTCGGCATCAACGCTTATCACGGCGACGCAGCGGCAGCAATTATTAAAGACGGTCGACTGATCGCCGCCGCCGAAGAGGAACGCTTCAATCGTTTCAAGCATTCCGCGGGCTTTCCCGTCAACGCAATCAAATACTGTCTCGAAGCGGCAGGCATCAGCCTTGAAGACTTGGACCACGTCGGAATCTCGAGAGACCCTTCGGCTCACCTGCACAAGAAGATCCTCTTCGCGGCCACACGCGTCGTGAGTCAGGCCCGGCAGATCAAGGATCGACTCGGCAACGCCGCGAAAGTCAGGGACCTCAAGGACGACTTGGCGCGCGCGTTTGGCGTCTCGAAAAAGCAACTGCACGCACGCTTTCACAACGTCGAGCATCATCGCGCACATCTCGCCAGTTGCTTTTATGTTTCGCCATTCGAGCGTGCGGCACTGTTGTCGATCGACGGTTTCGGCGACTTCATCTCGACGATGTGGGCGCAGGGAGAACGGAATTTGATTGAAGTGCTGGGCCATGTCGAGTACCCGCACTCGACGGGGATCGTCTACACTGCGACGACGCAGTTTCTCGGCTTTCCACATTATGGAGATGAAGGCAAGGTGATGGGACTTGCTCCTTACGGCAAGCCTCGATTCATCCGAGAGTTTCGTGACATCATCCGCACTGAAGAGAACGGACAGTTTCGCTTGAGCCTCGACTACTTCCGTCATCATATAGAAGGCGTCGAGATGACGTGGGACCAGGGCTCACCAGTAATCGGTCGCGTCTTTTCGGATGAGTTTGCAAAGCTCTTTGGACCACCGCGCGAGCCGGGCGTTCCCTTGACTGATCGTGATCGCGACATCGCTGCGAGCCTGCAACTGCGCCTTGAAGAAGTTGGCTTCCATGTCTTGAATCATCTGCACGCGCAAACTGGATTGACCGATCTCGGACTTGCCGGAGGCGTAGCGTACAACTCGGTGATGAATGGAAAGATCCTGCTGAACACGGCGTTCAAGCGTGTCTTCGTCCAACCGGCAGCGGGTGATAGTGGCACTGCGATCGGAGTCTGTTATCACATTTATGGTGCACGTGGGGAAGTGATGAAGGGCGCCCACATGGGCCCGGAGTTTTCGCGCCAGGAGATCCGCGCCGCGTTAGAGCAGAGCGCATTCACATTTGAATCGTACAACGACGAACAGGTCACCAAGCGTGCCGCACAGGACATCGCCAACGGTCTGGTCGTCGGATGGTTTCAAGGCCGGATGGAGTTTGGACCACGCGCGCTCGGCAACCGGTCGATCGTCGTCGATCCACGGCGTGCGGAAATGAAAGACATCCTGAACGACCGCATCAAGAAGCGCGAGCCGTTTCGACCCTTCGCTCCATCGATACTGGAAGAGCACGTCGGCGACTACTTTGAACAAACGCATCCAGCGCCTACTATGTTGATGGTCTACCAAATTAGAGAGGAGCGACGAAAAGAGATTCCAGCCGTGACTCACGTCGACGGCTCCGGGCGCGTGCAAACAGTCTCGCGCGAGGTCAACGAGCGTTACTATCAACTGATTTCGGATTTTGCGGAGCTCACGGGCGTGCCAGTGATTCTCAATACGTCGTTCAATGAGAACGAACCCATAGTTTGCACACCGCAGGAAGCGATTGAATGCTTCAGGAAGACGAAGATGGATGTGCTCTACCTCGGGAATTATGCAGTGAGAAGGTGAGTCATTAGTCATATATCATTTGACATTTGTCATTTACCATTTAAAAAGGAGTGCTGTTAATGACAAATGATAAATGTCAAATGATATATGACGAATGATTCGGTTGATCAGGTCGGAGGGTTTGACGTTATGAGAATTCTGATCACAGGCGGCGCCGGGTTCATCGGCTCGCATCTTTGTGAGCGGCTTATTGGCGAGGGGAACGAAGTGCTGTGCCTGGATAATTTCTTCACCGGCAGACGCGAAAACATCTTTCACCTCCTCGACAACCCGCGCTTCGAACTGATCCGCCACGACGTAACCGAGCCGATCCTCCTCGAGGTCGACCAGATCTACAATCTCGCTTGCCCCGCCTCTCCGGTGCACTACCAGTACAACCCTGTGAAGACCGTGAAGACGTCTGTCATGGGCGCGATCAACATGCTCGGTCTCGCGAAGCGCGTGCGCGCGCGGATCCTCCAGGCTTCGACCTCCGAAGTTTACGGCGATCCGCTGATCCACCCGCAGAAAGAAGATTACTGGGGCAACGTCAATCCTATCGGTATACGCTCGTGTTACGACGAAGGTAAGCGACTTGCCGAAACATTGATGACCGACTATCACCGTCAAAACAACGTCGACATTCGCATCGCACGCATCTTCAACACGTATGGACCGCGAATGTTGGAAAATGATGGTCGAGTGGTTTCGAACTTCATCGTGCAGGCTTTGCGCGGCGAGCCGCTGACGCTCTACGGCGAAGGCGAACAGACGCGTTCGTTCTGCTACGTCGACGATCTAATTGAAGGACTCATCCGCCTGATGAACTCTGAAGGTTTGCACGATCCGGTGAATCTCGGTAATCCCGGTGAGTTCACGATCAAGCAGTTGGCGGAGGAGGTGATCAAGACTTGTGAATCGAAGTCAGGTTTCACTTATTTGCCTTTGCCCGCTGACGACCCGCGCCAGCGAAAACCCGACATCACGAAAGCCCAAACCATGCTCGGTTGGAACCCGACGATACCCTTGCGTGAAGGTTTGAAGAAGACGGTTGAGGATTTTCGCAAGAGGATTAGTTAAGCAGTAAGAGAATCATTGGTCATATATCATTTGACATTTGTCATTTGGAAGCCGGAGGTCTTCAAATAAAAAATGACAAATGTCAAATGACAAATGACCAATGATTTTTGACTTCATTTGAGGATCCTCCTTCTCAACCAATGCTTCTATCCCGATGTGGTTTCCACGGCCCAACACCTCACGGATCTCGCCACAGCACTATCTTCAAGAGGTCACGACGTAACAGTTGTCGCAAGCGATCGCGGTTATGACGATCCGGCGCGGCGCTTTCCGCGTCGCGAACACTGGAACGGTATCGAGATCATCCGAATCCCTTCCCTTTCACTCGGCAAAAGCAGCAGGTGGCGACGCGTTTTCAACTTTGGAAGTTTCATGCTGCTGTGCGCGCTGCGTCTCGTTGGTCTGCAAAGATTCGATGTAGTGATCGCGCTTACGTCACCGCCGTTGATCTCATTCCTCGCGGCGCTGTTTACAAAACTCCGAGGTGGAAGTTTCTGCTTCTGGGTGATGGACCTCAACCCCGATGAGGCAATTGCCGCCGGTTGGCTTGACGAACGCTCACCAACGACTCGACTCCTCCAAAGAATGCTGAACTACAGCTTTCACTGCGCGACACGAACGATCGTGTTGGATCGTTTCATGAAAGAGCGTGTAGTGGCGAAGGGTGTCGATCCGAGTCACGTGGCGATCGTGCCGCCGTGGTCGCATGACGATGTCGTCAGCTATTCAGAGGAGGGAAGGGAAGAGTTTCGTCGGCGACATGGTCTCGATGACAAGTTTGTAGTGATGTACTCGGGCAATCACAGTCCCTGTCATCCACTCGACACTCTTCTACATGCAGCGCAGCGCCTCGCGGAAAGATCGGAGATCATCTTTTGCTTCGTTGGCGGCGGCAGCGAACAAGTCAAGGTTCGCCGGTTTGCTTCGCATCACGGACTGAAGAATGTGAGGTGTTTGCCTTATCAACCACTGCGCGAGCTGTCGAGCTCTTTGTCGGCGGCAGATCTTCACGTGGTGGTGATGGGAGAAAAATTTGTCGGCATCGTCCACCCGTGCAAGGTCTACAACATCATGTCAGTCGGCGCGCCGGTTCTCTACATCGGTCCAGAGCCGAGTCACATCACTGACATCGCTTCACAGCACTTTTTCCTCACGCGGCACGGCGATGTCGAAGGTGTGACGGCGGGAATTCTTGATGCGATGCAGTTGAAGGAACGTCGCTATGTGAGCTGTTCATTCTCGAAAAAGATGTTGGTGCCGCAACTTGTAGGCTTCATTGAACAGGATTTACAGGATTTTTCAGGATTGCAAGATGAGCTATCACTGGGAGGAAACTCACTTTGAAGACTTATTTCGCCCTGTTCTCAATCGCAACCATGGCCTCACTGGTTACGACGCCGCTGATCAGGCGGCTGTGTCAGCGATACAAGCTGCTGGACGTGCCGCTTGACGGCCGGCGCGTTCACCGCAAAGCTGTTCCTCGATTGGGCGGAATCGCGCTCTACGTCTCGTGCCTGGCGGCGCTGTCGATGCTGCCGTTTGTCGATAACCTTCTCACGCAAACACTCAGCACTCTCAAACCCGAATTTCTGACGTTGTTTGGTCCCGCGACTCTCGTGTTGTTGCTCGGTGCGTACGATGACTTGCGCGGGACAAACGCAGTCGTGAAGTTTGTCGGACTCGGGATCATCGCAACGCTGTTCTACGCAATGGGCGGACGCGTAGATGCGCTATCGATTCCACTGTTCGGGTCCGTGCAGTTGCCGCCGCTCGTGTCGTTCATCGTGACGGTCGTCTGGCTTGTCGGCATCGCTAACGCATTCAACTTGATCGATGGAATGGACGGACTCGCATCGGGCGCCGCGCTCTTTTCATCTCTCGTGATTCTTGGCGTCTCGATCTCGCAGGAACGAACGTTGATGATCGTTGTGGCGCTGGTTCTGTGCGGAGCACTCGCGGGATTCCTTCGCTACAACTTCAATCCAGCGTCGATCTTTCTCGGAGATTCCGGAGCACTGTTCACGGGTTTTCTGCTCGCAGCGTTGTCGGTGTTGGGAACGCAGAAAGCGACGACAGCGGTTGCGATCGCGGTGCCGATTCTCGCGTTTGCGTTTCCGATGGTCGACACGGCGATGACGATGGCCCGGCGATTGGTGAGTCGCAAGCCCGTGTTCAAGGGCGACAACGAACACATTCATCACATGTTGCTGGCGCGCGGCTGGTCGCAGAGGCGCGCGGCGCTGGTGCTTTATGGAGTCTGTTCGGTGTTTGGCTTGGCGGCGCTCATGTTTCCGGCGACGGGGTCGAAACTTACTGGATTCATGTTGTTCGTGATTTCGGTGGCCGTGATCATTGCTGTGGGCCATCTTCGGTATCACGAGGTTGAAGAGTTACGCGCGGGCGTAAAGCGAACCGTTGCCGATCGAAGATTGAGAGTTGCGAATAATATTCGGGTACGGCGTGCGGCACTGGCGTTGTCGAAGGCTTCGGATCTGGATGAGATGTTTGAAGCGACGCGTCACTTACTCGACTTTGGTGAGTTTAGTTTTGCGAATGCTCAGGTGGGCCAGCCCGGGCGGCGAGTGTTCTGGTCGTGGTCCGGAACGCACGGGGATCAGCGTCCGCGTACTGAGTGGAGTCTGCGTTTACCGTTGGTCAAGGATGGGGTCGAGTGGGGTTGGGTAAACCTTTATCGTGGTTGTGATAACGAGCCGTTGCTGGTTGACACGAATTATTTGATTGATCTGTTCCGGCGCGAGTTCACGGATGCGGCGGCGAGGATTTTGATCCGCGAGGAGATCCGGGTTGCTTAGCAAGCTGATCTTTGGTGCGCTGGTTGGATTGATAGCGATTACGGCGGTTCCGTACGGGACGGTCGAGGCGTGGTGGAAGGCGGCGTTTGTTTGTGCGGTTTTTGCGATCTGCATCGTCGCGATCGTTGAGACGTTGGTAAGTCACGGAAATCGAATCCCAGGTGGGCCAGTCTTGCTGCCTATGTTGTCGTTGTCGGTGCTTGCGTTTCTGCAAACGTTCTCCATCAGCGCGGATCCGTTTCAAACGCGCTTCTTTGCACTTCAAGTGCTCGCCCTGACCGCGTTTCTTGCGTTGTTTTATCGCTACGCACGCACGGAGCGACGTCTACGCGTCCTGGTCTACACGGTTCTGGGAATCGCGGTGGCGAGTGCCGTCTTTGGAATTCTGCGACAGACAACACAACACGAAGCCGGCTTCATCCTTCCGTTGCTCAAACCACGCCAGGGGTACGGGCAGTTCATCAACAAAAACCACTTTGCGTATTTGATGGAGATGGCGTTTGGACTCGGTCTCGGAATCGTTCTTTCGGGCGGCATCAAAAGAGATCGTGTGATGATCTATATCGCGTTGCTGTTACCAATCTGGACGGGACTCGTGCTGTCGAATTCGCGTGGCGGAGTCCTGGCAATGCTGGCGCAGATCGTTGTTGCAGCGCTGTTGTTACTGAGTTTCCAAACGTTCAGTATCGTGCGATCAGTTGCTTTGAAAGCGATACTTGTCATTATTTTGCTCGGTGGTGTGCTGGCCGGAACGTTTTGGGTTGGCGGCGATCGGCTGGCAACGAATTTTGAGGCCGCATTTGATCGTGATGCGATAACCGCCGGCGCAAGCCGAAATGAGATCTGGCGCGCGAGTTTGAAGATGTTCGCGGCTCATCCGATTCTTGGAGTGGGTTTAGGTGGTTACTGGATCGGCATCACGGCACATCACGAGGCCTCCGGTTTGATGACGCCGCAGGAAGCGCACAACGACTATCTCGAGCTGCTCTCGAGTGCAGGGGTGATCGGGTTTGCGATCGGTATATGGTTCGCGATCGCTGTGGTTCGGATGATGCGAAAAAATCTTGCTGCCGATACTGGATTCGCACGCGCGGTGAGATTCGGCGCCGTGCTCGGGCTAACAGGTGTCGCTGCTCACAGTCTCGTGGATTTCGGTTTGCACATAATGATCAATGCGGTCGTGTTCGTTACTTTGATAATGCTGGGTACACAGGTCACACAAAATCAATCTTGATGCTGCCCGTATTACTAATAATCGCGCTCGCGATCAATCCGCTCCAGGACATCGGCGGCTCTCTCGCGTTTCAGGGGCAGGACATCATCGGCGGAGCCGCAGTCATTTTTAAGGCGCCGCGGCGCGTCAGGGACATCGTCGGCGGCGCGTCAAGCATGATGGCCGTCCGGCGTCCCCCGAGAGCGAGTCGCTCGACTATGGTCGCCAGAAACAACACGACTCGACCCACCACACAACCTGCGACCACTGACACCACGACCACGACAAGTGATCGCGTCGAAGCGCTCATTAACCAGGGCAACACTTATTACGACTCCGGCCAGTTCGCGCAAGCGCTCGACGCGTATCAAAACGCAGTCAAACTCGCACCGCAGGATGCAGACGCTCATAGTGCCGTCGGCGACACGTATCTTTCGCTCGGCCGTTTCGCAGAAGCAGCCGGCGCTTACGAACAAACCGTGCGCCTCGAACGTGACAACTCGGCCGCGTACAGCAATCTCGGTTTTGCGTACGACAAACTCGGAAAAACCTCGGAATCGATCGACGCCCTCCGCAACGCCACCACGCTGAATTCAAACGATGCCGTCGCCTACAACAATCTCGGCGCAGCGTTGTACAAAGCCGGCCGCTTCCAGGAAGCCATCGACGCCTTCAACAATGCCGTTCGACTCCAGCCCAACGATGCCGATGCTCTGAACAATCTTGGTGCTGCGTTCTACATGCTCGAACAATATGAACGCGCAGCCGGAAGTTTTCAGCGGGCCATCGCTGCGAAAGCCGATTCCGCAGACGCTCATTACAATCTCGGCAATGCGTACTACATGAGCGGCAAACACCGCGATGCTACGGCTGCTTATCGAAGGGCGATTGAGCTGCGGCCGGACTATGTCGAAGCCCGAACCAACCTCGGCAGCTTACTGATCTCGCTCGGCGAACACCGCAACGCGATCACAGAGCTCCAGGAGTCGATCCGCCTGCGCTCAAACAATCCCGTCGCACACAACAACCTCGGCTACGCGTACGTGAAGCTTGGAGAAACGTTGGACCGCGC
Source organism: Pyrinomonadaceae bacterium (assembly GCA_044867025.1). Classification (GTDB taxonomy): domain Bacteria; phylum Acidobacteriota; class Blastocatellia; order Pyrinomonadales; family Pyrinomonadaceae; genus PSRF01. Next base: position 23,743 of record JBIOUJ010000307.1, read on the forward strand.
GTCGAACATTCAGCATCTGCGCCAGGCTGTTGACTCTTACAGGGAAGCGCTGCGATTAAAGCCTGATTACATCAAGGCGCAGAATAATCTCGGCGCTGCTTACAACAAGCTGGGCCAATACCAGGAGGCTGCTGACGTGCTCGCGCGTGCGACGCGAGCGAAGCCGGACTTTCCCGAAGCGCATTACAATCTTGGAACGGCTTTCTACAACCGCGGACAGTTCAAGGAAGCGGTTGCTGAGTTTCAACAGGCTGTTCAGCTCAGGAAAGATTACGCTGACGCTTACAACAGTCTCGGCACCGCGCTCTACAGAGATCAGCAGTTCGAGCCTGCAATCGAAGCCTACAAGAAGACGCTTTCACTAAAACCCGCGAACGCCGAGACCAACAACAATCTCGGCACGGTGTACTTCCGCACGAAGCGTTATCAAGACGCGGCGGCGTCTTTCAAGGAAGCGATCAAACTGAAGCCGGATTACGGCGAAGCACATTTCAACCTGGCGCTGACTTACATTGCGTTAGGCAATCGCAAAGCAGCGTTGGACCAGTACAACAAACTCAAGACAGTGGATCCGAAGTTGGCTGAAGATTTTTTCCAGCGTCACATCAAGAAGTGATGAAGGGTAGTACCCTGATTTTCAACTCTGCGGTCCTCTGCGTTCCTCTGCGCCTCTGCGGTTACTGTTTCTACCAATACATTTACCGCAGAGGAACGCAGAGATACGCAGAGATACACAGAGAAGAAAGTTATTGACCTAAACCTGCACAAACAGTAGACTTCCGGCAACGAGCGGAGGCGCGAGGCTGTTTCTTTGAGAAGGGATAATTTGATGAACCAAAAACGACGTAATGGTTCCAGAGCAATTGCGGCGTTCCTACTTTTCTCCATAGCCCAGATTGGTCTTCAAATCGGTTTTGCTGAACCGAACGATACGACCAGCGCAACACCATTCCCACAGCAAGTCATCGCAAGATTAACCACCAGAAACAACGTGCCGATCACAGTCAACGGATTGAGTGCCGCTACGGGTGCGACGATCCTGACTGGCGCGACGATCGAAACTGGAGCCGATCAATCAGCAACCGTCAATCTTGGACCACTTGGATCGCTCGACATTGCTCCAAACACGAAACTCATTTTGACTTACGACGACGATGGTAACGTCAAGGTCGTAGTCATCATCGGTTGCGTGGTCCTGGCTGCCAAGAATAAGACCAAGGGTGAGGTGGTTAACGAGCAGGGCGAGTCTAAGAAGAATGATCCGGCCGGTGGTGGTGTGCTTAATATGTGTGTTGGCACAGCAGCAGCACCAGCATCAACCGGCGGCGCGGGCGGTCTGTTTGGGCTTGGACGCGCAGCGACGATCGCGATCTTTAGCGGCCTTGGTGCTGTCGCGCTAACTCCTTTGGCCTTCCAGGACAATCCCAGCGGGTCAACACCGTAACGAGTACACAAAAAGCACAAAGGTTTGTAATTGGGGTTTTGGGTATTGTGGTGTGCTTGTTCCTCATGCAAGCCGCCGGTCGAATCGGAGTCTCACGCCTCATTGCGCGTTACGCGCTGATCGCTGATTCGATTCAAGCAGCCGACGAAGCCGCTCGCCTCAGTCCTTCCGATCCCGAGATTCACCGGGTTCGCGCAACAGTTGCAACGCGGCTGCAAATGCACGCCGAGGCTGTTAAATCACTCGAGACTGCGACGCGTCTGCGACAGCGCGATGATTTGCTCTGGCTCGAACTTGGCAACGCGAGAGAGGAAGTTGGTGAGACCAAGAGCGCGCTCGCGGCGTTGGACCAGGCAGTGCGTTGGGCGCCGTACTACGCCCACACACATTGGCAACGCGGCAACCTGCTGCTGCGGATGGGCAGATTTGACGAGGCCTTCGCCGAACTTCGAACCGCCGCAACGACAAACCCAGGTTACCTGCCGAACCTGATCGATCTCGCCTGGGGAATCTCCAAAGGCGACGTCGACAGAACTGAAGAACTGCTCGAATTAAAGGATGACGATGCACGAGTCGCCTTCATTCAGTTCCTCACACGAAAGCGACAGTTTCGTGGTGCGTATAACGTCTGGTCTACTGTTGCAGACGTTCGTGAGTCCCACGTATTCAATGGTGGTTTCGAAGAGCCTCTTGTCTTCGATGGCCTGGAATTAGGACGGTGGGTGCTCTCCAATGACAGGAAAAATAAGTTAGCAATCGATGTTTCCGAGAAGTTCATCGGCACAAGAAGTTTTCAAATCACTTTCGATGGTGACTGGAACGCCGCAACGCCGTTGTTGTCGCAAACGATTCTGGTCGATCCTTCGAAGACCTACCGCGTCTCGTACAGTTTAAAAACAAAGGATCTCGTGACCGGCGGGCCTCCGGTGTTCACTGTTAACGACGCTACGACCAATCAATTGCTCGGCAAATCGGAAAACTTTCCTTCGACGAATTCATGGCTCACTTTGAACTTCACCTTTACCTCACTGGCAACAACCGAGGCCGCTGTCATACGATTACAGCGAAACAATTGCGACGCGTCGCCGTGTCCGATCTTCGGTGTGTTGTGGCTTGATGAGATCCAGATCCAATCCGCTAATACCTCAAATCCTGAGCGTTGAAACCGCAACGCTGGCCGGAAGTGTCGCGCTCTCACGTGGCGACGAAGTCATAGCCGCACTAGCCGGTGATTCCAGGGTTTCCCACTCCAATACGCTTTTATCTGACATTGACAAAGTCCTGGCCGAAGCGAAGGTGGACCTTGCAGACGTCGACCTGTTTGCCGTCGCGACCGGACCCGGAAGTTTTACGGGTCTGCGAATCGGAATTGCCACGGTGAAAGGTTTGGCAGCGACGTTGGAGCGTTCGACTGCGGGTGTGCCGACACTTCACGCGGTTGCGCTCGCAGCGGGGCCGTCGCCTCGGTCAGTTGCGCTATTGCCGGCCGGTCGCGGCGAGGTGTTTGCGCAACTTTTTTCTGTAACGAAAGAAGGTCTCGTAACAGAATTGGATAGAGCGACGCATATTTCTCCGTCAAAATTACTGGAGAAGTACGGTTCGCTTGAAAGTGTTTTGTGGTGTGGCGAAGGTGCTATCGCTAACAAAGCGCTCCTGGAGCATAGTGCACGTCAGGAATGGCGGCTTGCCCCCGCTGTCGCAAACCTGGCGACGCACGTCGCTCGCTTGGCGTTGATAAAGTTTCGCGAGCAGCAACTAGTGCAGCCAGACGCATTGCAAGCGATCTATGTTCGCCCCTCGGATGCCGAGTTGAAAGTTTAACGTATGGCCGAACAAAGGGTTGCCCCACATACAGAAGACATCACGATCATCCGGATGTCGGAGCACGATCTGCTCGAGGTTGTCGAGATTGAGGAGCAATCTGGTTTGAGCCGGTGGGGCTGGGCGGCCTACTATGCGGAATTGCAGGGCGGAAATCGCGATTTGATGCTGATTGCTAAGCCTTCGCGACTGGCTATTATCGAAGCCGGCCCGATCGCCGGTTATATCGTCGCCAGGGAAACCGCAGGCGAACTCCATATCAACAACGTTGCTGTCAGGGCGGAGTACAGGCGCCGCGGAATCGGCACCGCGCTGTTGGGTCGTATCCTGGACGAAGCGCGCCGGCGTAAAGCAAATGCGGCGTTTTTAGAGGTTCGGAGTGCTAACGTCGCCGCCCAGACGCTGTACCAAAAGCACGGTTTCAGGGCCATTGCGCGCCGCGCAGATTACTATTCAGAACCCCGGGAAGACGCAGTGGTGATGAGCCTTGTTTTGGGGTGAATTACCCGCTTGATTTGCCTCACTTGATGGGCTACCATTTTTCCCGTGCGACACAATCCGCTGGAGGACATTCACCTCCGAAACCATCCTGCCAACTCCCATTCGTCTGAAAGGAGACATGCACGAACATGGACATCGCAACCACGGATAGTTTGAAAGAAGAGTTGATAAACCGAGATCCCGAGTTCAGGGAATTAGCCAGGGAACATCATAAGTATGAAGAACGCCTTAGTGAATTATCAGCTCTCTCCTATCCGAGCAGCGAAGAACAATTGGAGGAAATCACGCTCAAGAAGAAGAAGTTGGCCCTTAAAGATCAGATGTATTCAATGATGTTGCAATACCAGAAAAGCCAGAGCTTGAGTCACTGAAACTGTTTCTGCGAGTTTAGAGCTATTGAAGGGGACGTGGAACCGAAGTTGCGCGTCCCCTTTAGCGTTCAAAAGAGGGCCACAAAAAAGCACAAGAAGGACCGAAAGAGATAACGCGCGTTGAGAATAGTTAAGGAGAGCATCCCGTACATTTTGATTCCTGGACTGCTGGCTATTGCGGCGGCTGTGCTGGGATTTTGGTATGTGTCGGCGTTCCTCATCGTTGTTGTGCTTTTTATGGCGTTCTTCTTTCGCCATCCGAAACGCGTACCGCCGACCGATTCAGATGTGGTTGTTTCGCCTGCTGATGGACGTGTCACGCGGATCGAACCGCAAAACGAGGGAACGTGCATCAGTATTTTCTTGTCGCCGCTCGATGTTCACATCAATCGGTCGCCCATTCCCGGCAAGATCGTCGACATGCTTTACTCGCGTGGCAAATTTCTTATCGCGACGAACGAACAGGCGAGCCTCGTGAATGAGCAGAATGCGTTGACGATTCAGGGGGAGAAGATTACGGTTGTTTGCAAACAGATTGCCGGAATTCTCGCCCGGCGCATAGTCGTTTGGAAAAGGGCAGGCGATAGTCTCGGCCTCGGAGAGCCCTTCGGCATGATCAAATTCAGCTCGCGCACCGATGTTTTGCTGCCGGCCAATGTGAAAGTGACAGTGAAAAAAGGCGAACACGTGCGAGGAGGGATTACGGTCATTGGGAGAATCTCATGACAGATGAAGTTGAAGAACGCCCGAATCCGCCGCGAAGAGGTTTGCGGAAGGGGCTGTATCTCATACCGTCGGCGTTTACCGCGGGCAATATCGGGATGGGTTTTCTTTCCGTGATGGAGTCGCTGCGCGGGTTTCAGTTGCTTGGGAGTGTGGGTACGGATTTAGCAAGGGCCACGGATCACTTCGACAGAGCAGCAGTTGCGATCGGTTTTGCGCTGCTGTTCGACATGCTCGATGGTCGCATTGCGCGGCTGACAAAGACGACGACGGAGATTGGAATTCAACTCGACTCGATCGCGGATGTGGTTACGTTTGGACTCGCGCCGGCGGTGCTTGCGTATGCCTGGGGGTACGGAGCGGCGCTTACCGAAGGGACAGATGCTCATCGTCTCGCGTGGTTTCTTTCGTTCATGTATCTGATATGTGGAGCGTTTCGATTGGCGCGGTTCAACGTGCAGGCGTCGCGCCCGCGAGTTCTCTCGGAAGGGACGGTTAAGGTCGATAAGAAATCGTTTGTCGGACTGCCGATTCCGGTTGCAGGTGGGTTGATTGCAGCGCTGGTGCACTTTTCACCTGCGCCGATCATTTCGTTTGGCGGGGAGAGAGCGCAGGTGTATGCGGTTCTGATGATGCTGCTCGTGGGATTTTTGAGTTTGATGATGGTCAGCACCTGGCGCTTCTCGAGCTTTAAGACGGTGGGCACGCGGCGGGGAAGCATGCGCACGATCATTCTCGCGCTGTGTGTTGGCGTGCTGATTTTTCTGTACTCGCGGTACGTGTTGCTGGCGATGGTGCTTACTTACATTCTCTACGGGCTGCTCTCGCGGATGATCGGAATTGTGTGGCGGCGTAGTGATGCCGCTGAGGCAAAGATTGAGCCGGTGAGTCGATCGTCCGGGAGTTAAAATTTTTTCTTCACTCGCGAAAGCGCGACTTTACTCTCTGAGGCGCGCCTGTGAAACAAGTCTTCCTTACCTATCGCCAAATCGATGACAAACAGCGTGAGCGTGTTCGCTCGCTTGGCGAGCGCCTGCGCAGCTGCGGTATCGACGTCATCCTCGATCAGTTTTTCTTGGAGGCCAACCCGGGTGGCTCAGATGAACGCTGGGCCAAATTGACTAGTGACTGGGCGTTCAATACGGAAAATGTCCTTATTATCGGCACCATCGAGTGGTTCCAGTGTTTCGACGGAACTCAGCCGCCAGGAACCGGATTGGGGGCCGCCCATGAAGCCGGCGCTATTCGCCAGCGTATCTATGAACGCAAGATGGTCGGCATTCGCGTTTTGCTCCTCGATGATGCAAGGCACATCTCCGGTGACCTTCGCGGTTATCAGTACTTCCACGGGGATCGGGATTTCGACAAAATCGTTCACTGGCTTGGCGGCACAGTGGAATCAAATCAGGTTTCTGTGGAGGGCGGGAAGAGTTCGAACTTGCGCAAACAGGACAACCCTTTCCAGACTGCGGGGGCCTTACGTTATGACCATACCGCTTATATTCGCCGTGTCTGTGATGATGAGTTTGAGCGTTGCATCTACGGTTCGAACAGACTAATTTCGATCACCGGCGAATTTGGCATTGGCAAGTCGAGCCTAATGCAACAAGCTCGTCGCATTCTAACTGATTATCAGTTCTTCGGCGGCGGGTTGGCTGACTTTGGCGGACACGACGAAAGCTTATTCATGAAGAACTTCTTCAAACTGTTTGCAAAGCGATTTGGTTTGATCTCCGAATGGGATCAACTTCAGGAGCATGTCAGCCAAAGTCCCTCAGTTTTACTCTTGGATGATGTTGGTGAAGTTGCCGCGCCAGGACTCTGGGCGTTCATTCCGGCATTGGTTGCAAGAGTTACCCGATCCGAAATTAACCTTCGCGTGATCGTTACCTCTTCCCAGTCCCTCCAAGTCGTGTTTGCCAACCGCGCATTGGCTAACCCTAATTACCACGATTTGGCGAACCCTAAGTATTGTAAACCGTGGACGCGTATTTCCATCACCACTTGCGACGATGCAGCGGCACATCAGCTTTTAAGATTCTTACCGCGTCGTTCCCATGCAATCGCAACGGGTCAACTCCATGTGGTCAGGGATATATCGCGATTTGCTCCACAACCCCTCCAATGTCTTTGCTATCGGCTGTTTAATGGCGAATGCGATGGTTTGTCAGACGAAGACCTTTCGAGTCTTATAAAGAATCCGGCAAGCTACGAATGACGAATCAATCTAATCCCTATCGTGCTGCGGGTACTTTTTCTGGGCCTTCCTATACTGAGCGAAAGGCCGATATGGATCTATTGCGAGCGATACAACAGAATCAACGATATCCATATGTACTGGCTCCCAGACAAAGTGGTAAGTCCAGTCTCATCACACACATACGGGGGAAGCTGCCCCCGCCCGAATTCAGAACTGCATTTATAGATTTTTCAATCTTTGAGCCTAACGATCTCTCCGATATAAATAAGTTTCAACAAAGACTTTTTTCCGAGTGGTATCGTTCGCTCTGTGTAGATGAACCTTCGAAGACTGACGAGCGATTTCTTGACGGCGTGGAGCAATTGCTTCTGCTTTTGCCCAAGTCCAGGATCATTACCTTCATGGACGAAATCGACGTTCTCCTCCCAGCTAAATTTAGGGATACGTTCTTTAGTATTTTACGGAATATCTTTAATGAGCGGGCTACAGTATCAGAATTAACGAGGATCCAATTTGTTCTTTCAGGCGCCGCGAGACCTGAGCAACTAATTGCCGATCCACTCCGATCGCCGTTTAATGTTGGTGAAGATATCGTATTAGAGGAGTTGTCTCTTCACGAGACGGCAAACATTTCTAGGCACTTGGGAGAACTGTTGAAAACGTCCTCGGAGACGATAGCGGAAATAGTTTATAGCTATGCAAGTGGCTCCGTTTATCTGACGCAACTGATACTTGAAAAATCATGGAACCATGCCATTGAAAATGATAGGCGACGGCGTTCCGCCTTAAATCTAAACGGGATTATCGAAGAGATAGTCGATGAGATTGTTAACCGCGCGGGGGAAGATATCCATTTTAAGAATATCAAAGCGTCCTTCGAGCATAACCCGCAGGCCGTAATGATATTTCGGAAGCTGCTTGACAATCGGGACGATACCACGCCATCGGAACGCGAACTCCTATGGTTTACGGGGTTATCGCCGCGCGAGCAGGGGCGACTCTACCGAAATCGGATTTACCAATTAATTTTTCAGACCGGCGGCCCACTTGATTTGGCGCTCGACTTGCGTGTGACACCGCGCTCCACTATTCCGCATAATCTGCCCTCACTCCAACCGTTCTTTGGGCGCGAGGAAGAGTTACGCAAGATCGCGGACGCGCTTCAACCAGAGAGCCGCACATGGGGTGCGCTTATTGATGGCCCGGGTGGAATGGGTAAGACTTCACTCGCCGTTCGTGCTGCATATGATGCATCACCCGAAGACTTTGAAAAGGTCGCATTCGTATCGCTTAAGTCTCGCGAACTCGACGACGATGGTGTGCGGGATTTGAGTGGCTTTCTCATCAGCGGCCTCGCCGAACTCCTTAACGAACTCGCTCGCGAATTGGGCCACGCCGAAATTGCGAAGGCACGACAGGATCAACGCCCGCGCCTGCTCCTCGACGCGCTTCGCGGCACGCGCACGCTGCTCATTCTGGACAATCTTGAAAGTCTCGTTAAGCCCGAGCGTGATATCGTTTTTACTTTCGTCAAAAAACTGCCACCGGGTTGCAAGGCCATTTTGACTTCGCGCGGGCGGATTGGATCTGCGGCAGAGGAATTGATTCTCGAGAAATTCAGCGAAGCAGCCGCGCTCGCCACACTCGGGAAGCTAGCGGAGAGTAATCCTTCGCTGGCGAAGACCAGCGAAGCAGAGCGACGCGTTCTATACCAACAGACTGGAGGTAATCCGCTGCTGCTGCGATGGACTGCTGGACAGATTGGACGTGGGAGTTGTCTTACTTTAACGGACGCTATCGCCTATCTTCGCGCCTGTCCTGAAGGGAATGACCCGATTGAGTTCATCTTCGGGGATCTTGTGGAGGATCTCAGCGAAGTTGAAACGCTTGTCCTTTGCGCACTTACTTATTTGACACTGCCTGCGAGAGTAGAGCATATAGCCGAGCTTGCCGAATGCACCAAGGCGGACGCCGACCGTGCCCTCCGTAGCGTCGTCAGTCGATCGCTTGTGGTGCCCAGTGAGGGACTAAGAACCTTTGCACTCGTGCCGCTAGTAGCTGATTTTCTGCGGAAGCAAAAACCCGACATCGTGGCGAAGATGGGTGACCGGTTGGAGAACTGTGCCTATGCACTCGCGTTGGAAAACGGGTATCAGAAGCATAATCGCTTTCCGGTGCTCGACGCTGCTTGGCCGATACTCGCGGCTGCCTTGCCACGCTTTCTCGCGGGGCAGAATGATCGCCTTCAGACATTATGTAGTGCACTTGATGTATTTCTTAATTTCACTGGACGCTGGGATGAATGGCTCGCACTTTCGCACGATGCCGAGAGCCGCGCAGTCGCGGTCAGGCATTGGTCCCAGGCTGGTTGGCGGGCTCTTCAAGCCGGATGGGTTCACTATTTACGTGGACAGGCACCGGAAGTGCTCGCCTACGCTGATCGCGCTGAATCTCACTGGCTTAAGGCCCAAGCTGGTGCCCGCGAGCGCGCCTTTGGCATCCGCTTACGCGGCTTGGGACATGTATTAGCAAAGAATTATGTGGCTGCCCTTCCAATCTATCGCGAAGCTGTAGAACTTTGGCGAATGTTAGGTCGAGAGAGCGAGGATGTTGCAGTTGGCTTAAACGACCTCGCCGAGGTCGAAAGATTATGCGGCGACCTGGATGCAGCCGAGCGCGATTACCGCGAGGCCTTGCGTATCGCGCGAGTGATTGATGACCGAGAGGGGATCGCGATCTATACAGGCAATTTAGCGTCGGTAGCACTGGAACGCGAGGATTGGCGGAGAGCAGAGACTCTAGCCCGTGAGAGCCTCTCACTGTCCGAAAAAATCGGACGTCAACAGTTGATTGCCTTTGACTTTCACTATCTTGCTACCGCGTTGGTGCGGCAAGACAACAAGTCCGCAGCCCTGCCGTACGCTCAACGCGCAGTGGAGATATTCACTCGGCTGAATTCGCCAGATCTAGTAGACGCCCGCAAGATCCTTCGTGAATGCCAGAATTAAATGGACCTTTCTGGTTGTATCAGTTTAATGAGGGTTGGGCTTTAAAGTTGATTCGGTCGGACGCGCAAAGGCCAGCAGTCCGTGTTCAGTCGTGAGGATTACGGCGTCGCCGACGATGATCGGTGACGCTGAACTCGTCAACTCCTCACCGGTAGGGAGAGAGTTGACCTGCTTTCCATCTTTCAACCCCAGCACAACACCTTCAGAACTCGAGAGCGGGGTGAAGAGAGCTGTTTCTGCGACAGTCAGTGGCTGCGCGGAGATGCGTCCGGGTAATAGTTTCTTCCAGAGCATCTTACCTTTCAGATTCAAGAGGTAGGCGAAATTGTCGAGAGAGGCGGCGAGCAAGGCGTCGCCTGTGAGGACGACGGCTTCAACCCCGGCGCCTGTTCGCTTGCGCCATTTCATGCGGCCCTTATCGACACTAAGTGCGTAGATATATCCGTCGCCAGAGCCAAACAAAACCCTGTCCTTGGTGACAGCTACTGGTCCATGGATCGCGCCTTGAGTCCGGTAACGCCACAAAAGACGACCGGTCGCTTCGTCCAGCGCCAGTAACGTGCCGTCTTCACTGCCTAGATAAACCTTGCCATCCTTCACCACCGGTTGCGCGCTAAAGACCAACGCAAACGGTATGGACCACAGCACGCCACCGGTGTGTTTGTCGAATGCGTACGCGCGGCCGTCACTGCCGCCCGCAAACAACTTTCCACCGCTGATCGTGAGCGCGCCTCGAAGTGGACGCACTACCGGTGTCATCCATTGCGTCACGCCGCCTTCACGACCGAGCGCGCGCAACGCTCCTGCTGGTGCATTTGATTGTCCAACAGTCTCTGACGCAACGTAGATCGAAACATCATCGGCGACTGGTGAAGCCGAGAGTTCACCACCCATCTCTGAACGCCAGTAAAGCTGACCGTCTTTCGCTTTCAGCGCCACGATCGCGCCGCCCGCAAGAGGGAGATAGATTCGTTCGTTGTCGAACGCGGGCGTGAGATTCAAGGTTACCGCTGATTCGTATCGCCAACGCACCGTGAGTGGTTGAGAAAGGAGAACGTCAGTGCTCGCGCCCAATGTTGGGAACACGCAAAGCAAAACGATTATCGATACTACTCGAAGAAAATCTGCCACAGATCTGACGGATTTTTGCAGATGAGAAAACAATCTGTGTAATCTGTGGCTAAAGTTTTGAGTTCTCATGATACGAAAGTATAATCAGCCTTCTTTCCAATCCATGACCAGCATAAATCATGAGACCGTAATAATACTTGACTTCGGATCGCAGTACACACAACTCATCGCTCGTCGAGTAAGAGAAGCGGGCGTGTACTGCGAAATCCTTCCCTTCAACGCGCCCATCGAAGCGATAAATGCGCGAACGCCAAAGGGCCTGATCTTCTCGGGCGGTCCTTCGTCTGTTTACGATGCGACGGCGCCAAAGCCGCATCCGCAACTACTCGAGTCGGTCGACTGTCCCACGCTCGGCATCTGTTACGGGTTTCAAGTTTTTGCGCGTGAGCTCGGCGGTGATGTCGTCGCTTCTCCAAACCGCGAGTTTGGTTACGCTCGATTAAAGATCCTCGATGTGACGAGCCTTCTTTTTCAGGGGTTGCCTCAAGAGCTCGACGTTTGGATGAGTCACGGCGATCACGTCACGGAAGTGCCACCCGGATTTCGTGTAACTGCATTAACAGACGACGCTCTGAACGCGATGGAAGATCAGTCGCGCAGTATTTACGGCGTCCAGTTTCATCCTGAAGTCGCACACACGCCTCTGGGCGCGCAGGTGCTGCGCAATTTTCTTTTCTCTGTTTGTGGTTGTCGCGGTGACTGGTCGCCGGAAGCTGTTATCGAAGAACAGGTGCAACGCATACGAGCGCAGCTTGGCGATCACGGGCGAGTCGTTTCGGGATTATCAGGTGGAGTTGATTCGACTGTTGCCGCCGCGCTCGTGCACAGAGCCATCGGCGATCGACAGACGTGTATCTTCGTCGACAATGGTTTGTTGCGCGAAGGTGAGTTTGAATCGACGCTTGCGTTGCTGCGGCAGAGCATGAAGCTGAATATCGCCGGAGTGCGCGCCGGAGACTTATTTCTTTCTGCGTTGAAAGGGGTCGTCGACCCCGAGGAAAAGCGTAAGCGAATCGGGAAAGTTTTTATCGAGGTTTTTGAGCAGGAAGCGCGAAAGCTGGGCGACGTTGGTTACCTGGTCCAGGGAACGCTCTATCCCGACGTGATCGAATCTGTTTCGGTGCGTGGACCATCAGCCGTGATTAAGAGTCATCACAACGTCGGCGGCCTGCCGGAGAAGATGAACCTCAAATTGATCGAACCGTTGCGCGAGTTGTTCAAAGACGAGGTGCGTCTGATCGGAAGGGAACTCGGCGTGCCCGAAGAGATCCTTGGGCGACATCCATTTCCTGGTCCAGGTTTGGCCGTGCGCATTCTGGGAGACATAACGGAGGAGAAGATCAGGCTGGTGCAGGCTGCCGATCGCATACTCGACGAAGAACTGCGTCGCGCGGAGTTATACAACTCAGTCTGGCAAGCCTTTCCGGTGCTGCTGCCGGTGTCGACTGTCGGCGTCATGGGTGACGAGCGCACGTATGAACGCGTCATTGCGATTCGCGCCGTGACGAGTGTCGACGGAATGACCGCAGATTGGGCACGGTTGCCTCACGATCTGCTCGCACGAGTTTCAGCGCGTATCGTTTCCGAGATACGCGGAGTCAACAGGGTCGTTTACGATATAAGTTCCAAGCCACCATCAA